>CANPWM010000016.1 GCA_947584295.1 uncultured Oscillospiraceae bacterium
GAGAGGGCGATATCGCCCCCGGCGAAGCGGGCGGCGTACCAGAAGCCCGCCTGGGACCAGTCGGCCTCCACGGTGTAAGCGCAGGGGGCGTATTTTTGATTCCCCGGCACGGAAAATACGCGAAAATCCTGATTTTCTACGAAAATCCCGTATTTTTTCAATACATCGACCGTCATGGTCACATACTCGCGGCTCTCCAGGGGGGAGGTTATCAAGATCTCGCTGTCCCCCTGAAGCATCGGCAGGGCGTAGAGAAGGCCCGTGACGAACTGGCTGGACACGTCGCCGGGGAGGGCGTAAGCGCCGGGGGACAGCGCCCCCATGACGGCCAGCTCCCGGCCCGTGCGCTCAAAGTGGACGCCCTTTTCCCGGAAGATGCGGAAATACGGCTCCTGGGGCCGCTCCATCAGCCGCCCCCGGCCCGTAAACCGCGCCCCGCCCCGGAGGACCAGGGACAGGGGAATGAGGAACCGCAGGGTGGAGCCGGACTCCCCGCAGTCCAGGGTGGGGAAGCCGTCGCTTAAGGCGAACAGCGCCTCCATGCACCGGCGGGTGGCGTCGATGTCCTGAGAGGAGGCCAGATTGGCCAGGGAAGCGGTGGAGCGGGCCAGGGAGGCGGCGATCAGCGCCCGGTGGCTCAGGGATTTGGAGGGCGGCGGGGTGACGGCCCCCCGCAGGGGGCCGGGGGTGACGCGTATATCCATGGTCACGCCTCCGTTATCCGGCGCAGGGCGTCCAGCACCTCCGCCTTGGGGAGCGTCAGGGGCCGGACGACGCCGATCTTCTCCAGCAAAATGAGAGTGACGTTGTCCCCGGCGCTCTTTTTGTCGATGCTCACGGCCTTTTCCATGTGGGCCAGGTCGCAGGGGATATGGGTGGGCAGGCCCAGGGGGGTGAGGATATCCCGGAGCCTTTGGGCGGCGCCGGGTTCGGTGATCTCCAGCCGCTGGCCCAGCTCCGCCGCCGTCACCATACCGGCGGCCACGGCCTGGCCGTGGGTCCAGGTCTCGTAATGGCCCGCCAGCTCGTAGGCGTGGCCCAGGGTGTGGCCGAAGTTCAGGATCATGCGAAGGCCGGTGTCATGCTCGTCCTCCACCACCACCCGGCGCTTGATGTCACAGCAGGTATAGAGAATGGAGAGGATATCCGCCGTCAGGGCCGCGCGGGTGGGCCGGGCGGCCAGGAAATCGAAGAAGTCCGCGCTCCAGATGCACCCGTACTTGATGACCTCCGCCATGCCGGACATGAAGTCCGCGTCGGGCAGGGTGGAGAGGACGCCGGGATCCATCAGCACCAGCTTCGGCTGGCAGAAGGTTCCGGCCAGGTTCTTGCCGGTGGACAGGTCGATGGCGGTCTTGCCGCCCACGGAGGAGTCCACCTGGGAGAGCAGGGTGGTGGGGATCTGCACCATGTCCACGCCCCGGAGGACGGTGGAGGCGGCAAAGCCCGCCAGATCCCCCACCACGCCGCCGCCCAGGGCGATGACGGCGTCGGTGCGGGTGACGCCGCGGGCCGTCAGCCACTCCCAGAGGCCCACCAGCTCCGCGGCGGATTTGGAGGTCTCCCCGGCGGGGATCACGTGGGTGTGTACCTCGAAGCTCAGCTTCTCTAAAGAGGCCACCAGACGCGGCCCGTAGAGGGGGGAGACGTTGGTATCGGTGACTACGAACAGGCGCTTGGCCCGGGGGAGGGCCGCCCGGATATGTTGACCGGCCCGGTCCAGAATGTCCGGCTCCATGAGGATATCGTAGCCGGAACCGGCGTCAACGTGCAGTGTCTTTGTCTCCATCAGGTACCTCCCGCCGTCATTTTCAGCTCCCGGCCCTCCCGCAGAAGATCCCGGAGCCGCTCCCTGTCGCAATCGCCGATGGCGTCCCGGTACTCCTGGAGGTGGCCGATGAGGGTGTCCAGCTCCCCGGTGAGGAAGTCCGCGTCCGCCAAGAACAGCTCCGTCCACATATTCTCGTCCAGATACGCCACCCGGGTCAGATCCCGGAAGGAACCGGCGGAGAAGCCCATGTGGGTCTGGGCCGTGGGGGATTTGACAAAGGCGGAGGAGGTGATGTGGCATAGCTGGGAGGTGTAGGAGATGATCCTGTCATGCTCGGCGGGGGTGGAGTAGGTGACGGCGCCGAAGCCCAGGGACAGGAAGAAGGATCTGAGACGCTCCAAAAGGGGCGCGTCGGTCTTTTCGTCGGGGGTCAGGATCATGGACGCGCCGGAGAACAGAAGGGCGGTGGAGTTTTGGAAGCCGCCATGCTCCTTGCCCGCCATGGGGTGGCCCCCCACATAAGCGAAGCCGTATTTGTCCGAAAGGGGGCGGAGGGCGGAGACGATGAGCCGCTTGACGCCGCACAGATCCACAAGGACGCAGGCTTTGGAGAGGTAGGGCGCGTTCTCCGCCGCCCAGGCGAGAAGCGCCTGGGGGGGCAGGGCGGCCAGGAGAAGGTCGCAGCCGCCGATGCTCTGCCGATCCAGGGTGTTGTCTATCGCCCCGGAGGCGAAGGCCAGGGCCATGGTGTCGGCGTTCAAGTCCGCGCCGTAGACGGTGTGATCGGTGTGAAATTTGATGGCCTTGGCCATGGAGCCGCCGATCAGCCCCAGGCCCACGATGCCGATGGTGGACATAGGATCACGCCTTTCCCGGTTTACTTTTGTTCCGCGATTTATGGGGGCCCCGTGCGATTGAAGATCGCATGGGGAAAGGAGGAGCGAACAGTGCGCCTGAGGGCGAATACTTGGAGCCCGAGGTTAAGCCTGTTCAGCGACGACGCTGTGAATCGCCTGGAGCTTTTTCGCCAGCGCGTCAAAGACGGAGGGCTTCAGCGACTGGGGGCCGTCGCACAGGGCGTGGGCCGGGTCGTTGTGGACCTCGATGATGAGGCCGTCCGCCCCCGCCGCCACGGCGGCGCAGGACAGGGGATCCACCAGCTCCCACTTGCCGGCGGAGTGGCTGGGGTCGATGATGACGGGCAGGTGGGAGAGCTTTTTCAGCACCGGCACGGCGGAGACGTCCAGGGTGTTGCGGGTGTACGTCTCGAAGGTGCGTATGCCCCGCTCGCAGAGGATCACCTTGTGGTTGCCCCCGGCCATGATGTACTCGGCGCTCATGAGAAGCTCCTCGTAGGTGTTGGCCAGGCCGCGCTTTAGGAGAATGGGCTTGTCGATGGTGCCTAAAATCTTCAGAAGCTCGAAGTTTTGCATATTCCGCGCGCCCACCTGAATGATGTCCACGTCCTCAAAAAGAGGCAGGTGGGAGGCGTCCATAAGCTCCGTGACGATGGGAAGGCCGGTGACCTCCCGGGCCAGCTTTAAAAGGCGGATCCCCTCGCCGTGGAGGCCCTGGAAGGAGTAGGGGGAGGTGCGGGGCTTGAAGGCGCCGCCCCGCAGAATGGTGGCGCCGCTGGCCTTGACGGCCTGGGCCACCTCAATGATCTGCTCCTCGTTCTCCACGGAGCAGGGGCCGGCGATGAGGGTCAGGTTCCCGCCGCCGATTTTGGTTCCGCCCACCTCGATGACCGTGTCCTCCGGGTGGAATTTGCGGTTGGCGTTTTTGTAGGGCTCCTGAATGCGCTTCACGTCCTCCACGATGTCCAGGGCCAGCAGCAGATCCATGTCCAGCTTGGAGGTGTCGCCCACCAGCCCTAAGACGGTCTGATGCTCGCCGATGGAGGTGTGGATCTCGATGTTCTTGCTGCGCAGCCAGTTCATCAGGGAGTCTACCTGGAGCTGATTGGGGTTTTCCTTGAGTATGACGATCATAGTTTTGTCTCCTTACCTTTGCCCGAAAAAAATTCCCACAGCCGGGTTGGCCGTGGGAATTGAGGCGTTGATTTTTTGCCCGTCAACCGTTTTCAGCCAAACCCTTTAAGCCTTACCGAAAAAATAGGTAAAGCTGAAATAATAGCCGAAAAAGTTGTTTGTCAGGAGGATAGCGTTCATGAGGCACCTCACGGGCTTATGTTGGACATATCATAGCACTTTATTATCCAAAAGACAATATGGCAAGTTGCACAAAGATGAGGTTTTTCAGCGTTTTTGGCCGGGGATTTTTTCGGGACAGGGGTGGGACGTACAAAATATCGGAAAAATCTTCTCCAGAAATTGTAGGGGCCGCCGTGGGCGGCGGCCCGTACGGCGATTAAATAAGATTCACAGAAATTCGTTTGGCGGGCCGCATTGGGGCCCCATCGGGCCGTTGCCCGATGGGGAAAGGAGGAGCGAACCGTGCGCCTGAGCGTTCCCGCAACGCGGGGACGCGAGGTTAAGCCGGTTCCGCGACGACGTGTCCGGCCCGTACAGATAAATTGTTCGTTGGGGGAAGCGAAAAGATATGGGGGAGATGTTGCGTAAGACGGCGGGCCGCCAAGAGAGGCGGCCCCTACAACGCCGAATGAAATGTTTTCTGAAATTTGATAAACGTTTTTCACAACGGGTTCCCTATTATATGTTTTTCCGTACAACGATTCCGTAGGGGCCGGACACCTGGCCGGCCCGTGTATCGAATTTCTGAACGGCCACCCCACAACGCCGTACGGGCCGCCGCCCACGGCGGCCCACCGAATTACCGTGAATCTATCGTATAACCTTGTAGGGGCCGCCTCTCTTGGCGGCCCGCAAAGGGAATACGCGGCGAAGCCGCAACCGCTTCAGGGTAGGGGGAGGCGCTGGGTGCCGATGCAGATATACGCCGCCTCGTCAAGATCCACCGGGAACTGCCACTGGTAGGAGTATTCTATGGCTTCCATGTTCTCCAGGGGCGTGCCGAAGCCGCCGGCGCGGCTCACCTCCGCGCCGTTTTTCAGGATCAATCTCAGGCCGTCGGCGTAGGTAAAGATGCCGGAGGCGCTGTCCAGCCGGAAGCGGATACCGACGCTTGTCACCCTGATGTCCCGGAGCCACACCTGGACTTTCTCGTGGGTGTTGCGGTCCGTAATCTCCACCCGGGTGTCCGGCAGGGCGACGGCCTCCAGGGGTTGGGAGCGGTCAACGGTGAACGTGAAGACCCACTCGCCCTTTTGAAGCGTCTTTTCCCTTGCGGCGTCCCGAAAGAGGTCTTTAAGCGTCAGCGTCACCTGGAGCGGGCTTGTGTCCTTCCCGGCGTCTCCCCCTCCGGCGTAGTTGAAGCTTATGAGGAAAAGGGCGGCCCCGTCCCCGTCGCGCCCCACGTATTGGTAGCCGTACCCGCCGAAGGTTCCCCCCTCGTCTCGGGGATCCGGGGAGAGCTCCATGAGGACATCGTGAAAATCGTAGAGGTACCGGGAGGAGAACTTCACACCCTCCACCCGCAGGAGGAGGTAAAAGGTGCCGTCCCCCACCGTGGCCGAGTCCGCGGTGACGGTGACGCCGTCCACGGTCTTGCTTATGTTGATGTCCTGGCTCAGATGGTCGATGACGGCCAGCTGCCCCTGGCTCATATCCCGCTTTGTGACCAGCTCCCACTGGTGGGAAAACCAGCTCTGGATACTGTCGCCGTACAAGGCCCCCACCGCCGCCGCGCCCATGAGGCACAGGCAGACGGCCGCCGCGATCAGCAGAACGGTCATTTTGCGCCGAAAGCGCGGGGAGGTCTTTCCGGCCTTCCCCACGGTGGCCGCCGCCGTCTCGACATACGTCTCGCTGATCTCCCCAAAGGCCGATAAGAAATCCGTTGTGTTCATATCCACAGTCCCTCCTTTTCCAAGGCGTCCTTCAATTGGCCGCGTGCGCGCAGCAGGATCATCTTGACCCGGCCTTCGCTGAGGCCAAAGTCGGAGGCGATCTCCTGAATGGAGCTGAAAAACCAGTACCTGCGCACGAAAATGTCCCGCTTCTCCCGGGGCAGGGCGGCCAGAAAGCGGTCAAAGCAGTCCGTCAGCGCCACCCGGTCAAGCATCGCCTCATCGCTGTCCGGCCCGGGGACGCACGCGCCGATCTCCTCCAGAACAAGGGGCGTTTGGCCGCTCCCCCGCTTCTCCCTGCCGCGATAGCGGCACCTGTCCAGGGCGAGATTGCGCGTGATCTTCCCAAGATAGGTGGAGAGCCTTTCGGGCCTGCGCGGGGGAATGGTCTCCCAGGCCCGCAGATAGGCGTCGTTGACGCACTCCTCGCAGTCCTCCTCGTTGGGCAGCAGGCCGCGGGCGATGGAACGGCAGTACCTTTCGTACTTTTTGCCGGTCTCCGCTATGGCGTTCTCCGAGCGGGCCCAGTAAAGCTCGACGATCTCCCTGTCCTCCATGGGGCATCACCTCCTGAAAGCGTTTTCACCTCTATACACGACGTCCGGCCGCCCCGCGTCACGCTTTCGCGGGAAAAAACGCGAAAAAAAGAGGGAAGGCCCAGCGGGGATCCCGGGGGATCCACACTGGGCCTTCCGAACGGTCATTTCAGCGCCGGAACGGCGGGCATTTCAGCCGGGGCCGGATCAATACTCGTAGTCGCCCTCGTAGACCATCACCGCGTCGCCGGTGAGGGTAACGAACTCGTCGGAGTAGTTAACGGTCACGTCCCCGCCGGGGAGCTTTACGGTGATGTCCCGGCCCTTTTGGAGCGTACCGCGCTCGGTGGCGGCGATGACGGCGGCGCAGGCGGCGGTGCCGTTGGCGCGGGTCTCGCCCTCGTCGGGGGAGTAGACGCGGATGCGCAGGGTGTCGTCATTGACCACCCGGACAAACTCCACGAAGGCCCCCTCCGGGAGTATCCCGGAGTTCACCAGGGAGGAGCCGACGCCCACCACGTCCATACTGCCCAGATCGTCGGTAAAGACGGTGCAGTGGGGGACGCCCAGGGTGGAGAGGGTGATGCGGTACTCCTGCCCGTCCACCGTCACGGGTTCATCCACCACACGGGATTTGCCGATGAGGTTCACCTGCATCCGCCGGGCGTCCAGGAAGGCGGTGCCCATGTGGACGCTGACGGTGCTGACACGGCCGTTGCGGGTGTAGAGCTGCAGGGAGCGGATACCGGTGTCGGTCTGAATGGTCATATGCTCCTGGGGGACGATGCCCTTGTCAAAGAGGTACTTGCCCACACAGCGAATGGAGTTGGCGGCCATGCGGCCCTCGGTGCCGTCCTGGTTGAAGATGCGCATCTTGGCGTCCGCCCCGGCGGAGTTCTCGATAAGCACCAGGGCGCTGCCGCCGATGCCGGTGATCCTGTCGCAGAGGGTGACGCTCAAGGACTCCGGGCTTGTGATGCGCCCGTCACGGTTGTCGAAGAAGATGTAGTCGCTGCCGCAGGTGTGCATCTTGGCGAAGTGGATAAGCTCCCGGGTGCGGCGCATATTGTTGAGGTTCACAAGCTCGGTGTTCTCGTTGGTGAAGCGGCTCATGAGGGTGTCGGTCACCGCGTCGGCGGTGTCCAGGCTTGTGATGCAGGGGATCCGCAGGCGCACGGCCCGGGCGTGCAGGTCGATGAAGTCGCCCATGGTGTCGTCATAGAGGGCGCCGGTGTAGACGATGAAGCTGATGGCGCCGCTGTCCATGAGGGTGTAGGCGTCGTGGACGTGCTTGACCTCGGTGACCTCCAGGCCCAGCTTGCGGATCACCGCGGCGGTGTCCGGCGTGGCGTAGAGGACCATATGCAGGTCGTTGAGCTTCTTGGCCAGCTTCACCACTTCGGGGAGCTCGTGGTTCTCGATGGACAGGAGGACGCCGTTTTTGCCGGGGGTGAAGGCGCCGGCCAGGTTGTACCCGGCGGCCCGCAGGCCCTTGAACAGCGCCTCGGAGAAGGTGCGGCCAAGTCCCAGGACCTCGCCGGTGGACTTCATCTCCGGACCCAGCATGGAGTTGGCGTCGGTGATCTTCTCAAAGGAGAACACGGGCACCTTGATGGCGTAATAGGGGGGCGTGTCGCACAGGACCTTTTCGTAGCCCAGGCCCTTCAGGGTGGCGCCCATCATCACCCGACTTGCCACGTCCACCATGGGGATGCCGGTGACCTTGCTGAGATACGGCACGGTGCGGGAGGCGCGGGGGTTCACCTCGATGACGTAAAGCTCCCGCTTGTAGATGAGGTACTGGATATTCACCAGGCCCCTGGTGCCCAGCTCCAGCGCCAGACGGCGGGAGCTCTCCACCACCTTCTGCATCATCTTGTCCGTCAGGTTGTAGGGGGGATAGACGGCGATGGAGTCGCCGGAGTGGACGCCGGCCCGCTCGATGTGCTCCATGATGCCGGGCATCAGCACGTCGGTGCCGTCGGAGATCACGTCCACCTCCAGTTCGGTGCCGGGCATGTACTTGTCCACCAGAACGGAGTTGTCCTCCCGCTCGGTGCTGGCGACGATGAGGGCCATATAGGCGCGCACGTCGCCGTCGTCGTGGGCGATGACCATGTTCTGGCCGCCGATGACGTAGCTGGGCCGCAGCAGCACCGGGTAGCCCAGGGCGTTGGCGGCGGAGAGGGCCTCCTCCAAGGTGTGGGTGCCGCAGCCCTTGGGGCGCTTGATACCCAGGGACTCCAGAAGCGCGTCGAACCGCTCCCGGTCCTCGGCCAAGTCGATGCCCTCGGCGCTGGTGCCTAAGATGCGGATCCCCTGCCTGTCCAGGTACTCCGTCAGCTTGATGGCCGTCTGGCCGCCGAAGGCCACCACCACGCCGATGGGCTTCTCCACCTGGATAACGCCCATCACGTCCTCCGGGGTGAGAGGTTCGAAGTAGAGCCTGTCCGCCGTGTCGTAGTCGGTGGAGACGGTCTCGGGGTTATTGTTGATGATGACCACGTCGTAGCCCAGCTTTTTCAGGGTCACGGCGCAGTGGACGGAGCTGTAATCGAACTCGATGCCCTGGCCGATGCGGATGGGGCCGGAGCCGATGACGATAACGCTCATGCGGCGGCGGGGCAGGGGCCGGGAGTCGCATTTCGCGTCGTAGGCGGAGTAGTAGTAGGGCGTCTCGGCCTCGAACTCGGCGGCGCAGGTGTCCACCATCTTGTAGACGGGATCCAGGTGGGGGATCTCCGCCTGCCCGGAGAGGGCCTTCAGGGCGGCGTCGGTGTAGCCGTAACGCTTGCCCCGCAGATAGGTCTCGCTGTCGATGCCGTGTTCGGCGATCCGCTTTTCAAAGTCCACTAAATTTTGAAGCTTGGCGATGAACCACCGGTCGATCATGGTGACCTCATGGATATGCTCGTGGCTGACGCCGGCCTTCAGCGCCTCGAACACCGTGAAGATCCGCAGATCGTCCATGGCCGCCAGGCGCTCCTCCAGGGATTTCCCCGGGACGGGGGCGCGGTTTAAGGTGGACTGGCCGATCTCGGCCCCCCGGACGGCCTTCATCAAGGCGGACTCGAAGTTCTGGCCGATGCTCATGACCTCGCCGGTGGCCTTCATCTGGGTACCCAGACGGCGGCCCGCGCCGTGGAATTTGTCGAAGGGCCATTTGGGGAACTTCACCACGCAGTAGTCCACGGTGGGTTCAAAGCAGGCGTAGGTCTTGCCGGTGATGTCGTTGCGGATCTCGTCCAGGGTGTAGCCCAGGGCGATCTTCACCGCCACCTTGGCGATGGGGTAGCCGGTGGCCTTGGAGGCCAGGGCGGAGGAGCGGGACACGCGGGGGTTCACCTCGATGACCGCGTACTCGAAGGAATCGGGGTTCAGGGCGAACTGGCAGTTGCAGCCGCCCTCGATGCCAAGCTCGGTGATGATGTCCAGGGCGGCGGAGCGGAGCATCTGGTACTCCTGGTCCATCAGCGTCAGGGCGGGGGCCACCACGATGGAGTCGCCGGTGTGGATGCCCACCGGGTCGAAGTTCTCCATGGAGCAGACGGTGATCACGTTGCCCGCGCCGTCCCGGATGACCTCGAACTCGATCTCCTTCCAGCCGAAGATGTATTTTTCAATGAGCACCTGGGTGATGGGGGAGGTCTCAAGCCCTACGAAGGCCACTTTTTTGAGCTCCTCGGCGTTGTAGGCCACGCCGCCGCCTCCGCCGCCCAGGGTGAAGGCGGGACGGACGATGACGGGGTAGCCGATGCGGTCAGCGATGGCCAGGCAGGTGTCCACGTCGTTGGCGATGTCCGAGGGGATGCAGGGCTGGCCGATGCGCTCCATGGCCTCCTTGAAAAGCTCCCGGTCCTCGGCCTTGTCGATGGCGTCGGCGTTGGTGCCGATAAGGCGCACGCCGTGCTTCTTGAGGAAGCCCTCGTGGGTCAGCTGCATGGCGATGGTAAGGCCGGTCTGGCCACCCAGGCCCGCCAGGAGACAGTCGGGCTTCTCCTTGAGAATGATGCGCTTGACGGTGTCGGCGTTCAGGGGTTCCAGGTACACCGCGTCCGCCATGTCGCCGTCGGTCATGACGGTGGCGGGGTTGGAGTTGACCAGGACGGACTTGACGCCCTCCTGCTTCAAGATGCGGCACGCCTGGGTGCCGGCGTAGTCGAACTCGGCGGCCTGGCCGATAACGATGGGGCCGGAGCCGATGACCATGACTTTTTTGATTGTTTTATCTAAAGGCATTACCGCACCTCCATCATATCCATGAACCGGTCAAAGGCCCATTCGGTGTCCCGGGGGCCGCCGTGGGCCTCGGGGTGGAACTGCATGGAGAAAGCCTTTTTGCCGGGGTAATCCACGCCCTCGCAGGTGCCGTCGTTGACGTTCACAAAGCGCATCTTGCCGCCCACCCGCTCGATGTCCTTCACGGACACGGCGTAGCCGTGGTTCTGGCAGGTGATGTAGACCCTGCCGGTCTCCAGATCCTTCACCGGCTGGTTGGCCCCGCGGTGGCCGAATTTCAGCTTCTCGGTGGAGCCGCCGGCGGCCAGCACCATCATCTGGTGGCCCAGGCAGATGCCGAACAGGGGCTTTTTGCCGAAAAGCTCCCGGATCACCTGGACGCACCCCACGTTGTCCTTGGGGTCGCCGGGGCCGTTGGAGAGCATGATCCCGTCGGGGTCGTAGCGCAGGATCTCCTCCACCGTGGAGTTGTAGGGGAGAGTGACGACCTTGCAATTGCGCTTTAAAAGGTTCTCGGTGATGCTCCCCTTGGCGCCGTAGTCCATCAGCACCACGGTGCGGGAGATGGGGCCGGCGGGCATTAAGATCTCCGGCTGGCGGGTGGAGGTGGCCTCCACGGAACCCTCCACCCGGAAGGACTTGAGGCTCTGCCAGTCGTAGTCCGGGTCGGGGGTGATGACGGCGTTCATAACGCCGCCGTCCCGGATAAGCTGGGTAAGCTCCCGGGTGTCCACGCCGGAGATGCCCACGATGCCCATGCGCTCCATGAAGTGCTGGATATCCTCCTCGCACCGGAAGTTGCTGGGCTGGGCGCAAACCTCCCTGACTATAGCTCCGCGGACATGGATAGAGGAGCTTTCCATGTCCGCGTCGGCGACACCGTAATTACAAAACATCGGGAACGTGAAAATGACCAGCTGTCCGAAATAGCTGGGATCCGTAAGACTTTCCACACAGCCGGTCATGCCCGTGGTGAACACAAGCTCCCCCACGCTCTCGCCGGCCTTCCCGAAGGACTCTCCCTCGTATTTTTTACCGTTTTCCAGGATCAAGTATGTTTTTCCCATATTTCCTCCTCGTCGTCGCGGAACACGCTTTACCTCTCCGCCGCGCTGACGCGGCGGCCCATATTTTGTTACCGCAATAATTTCCGTATCCGCTCCATGGCCTGGCAGGTGTTCTCATAGGTGCCGAAGGCGGTGAGGCGGATATACCCCTCGCCGGAGGGGCCGAAGCCCGCGCCGGGGGTGGTGACGATGCAGGCCTCCTTCAGAAGCTTGTCGAAAAATTCCCAGCTGCCCATACCGTCCGGCGTGCCGCACCAGATGTAGGGGGCGTTGACGCCGCCGTAGACGGGCAGGCCCGCCCCGCTCAACGCCTCCCTGATGACACGGGCGTTGTTCAGGTAGTATTGGACGTTCTCCATGGACTGCGCCCAGCCCTCGTCGGAGAGGGCCGCCTCGGCGGCCCGCTGAATGACGTAGGGTACGCCGTTGAACTTGGTCCCCATGCGCCGGTTCCACATATCCCGGAGGCTCACGCCGCCCCGGGTCAGGGCCTTGGGGACCACCGTGTAGGCGCAGCGGTTGCCGGTGAAGCCGGAGGACTTGGAGAAGGAGCGGAACTCGATGGCGCAGGTCTTGGCCCCCTCTACCTCGAAGATGCTGTGGGGGATACCTGATTCGGTGATGAACGCCTCGTAGGCGGAATCGAACAGGATCACGCTGCCGTGTTCATTGGCATAGTCTACCCAGGTTTTCAGCTGGTCATAATTGGCCGCCGTGCCGGTGGGGTTGTTGGGGGAGCAGATGTAGATGATGTCCGGGACGCGCCGGGGCAGGGCGGGGAAGAAGCCGTTTTCCGCCGTGCAGGGCAGATAGACCAGGTTCGTCCACTTCTCGCCGTCGTAGTCCCCGGCCCGGCCGGCCATGGCGTTGGTGTCCACATAGACGGGGTACACCGGGTCGCAGACGGCCACCACGTTGTCCATGTCGAAGATGTCGCCGATGTTGCCGCAGTCGGACTTGGCCCCGTCGGAAACGAAGATCTCGTCGTCAGCGACGTCCACGCCGCGCTTTTTGTAGGCGGCCTGAATGGCGAACCGGAGGAAGTCGTAGGCCCCGCAGGTCTCCTCGCAGTAGCCCCGGAAGGTCTCCTGCCGGCCCATCTCACGGCTGGCCTTCTCCATGGCCTCCACCACCGCCGGGGCCAGGGGACGGGTCACGTCGCCGATGCCCATGCGGATAAGGGGCAGGGGGGGATTCGTGGCCTGAAAGGCCCTGGTGCGGCGGCCGATCTCCGGGAAGAGATACCCGCCGGGGAGTTTTTGGAAGTTCGCGTTGACTTTGACCATCTGAACAGCCCCTTTTTCTCCATTTTAAAAAGATTATAAGCGCAAACCGGGCCGCTGTCAACGCTGTTTAAAGCCCAAAAAGCCGCCAAAATCCGCGCTTTGTTTGTACGAAACTCCAAAATGCAATTTTGAGGACAGAATCCTGCAAAAATACCTTGACAAAGAGGTGGGGAATAGTGTAAAATGCACCTCGTTAATGAATAAAAATGAAAATCCACAACGGCGCGGATTTGACCCTGATCCCGGGGGAAATTCGCGCCTTTTTGTTTGGGAGGGTCTGAAAATGTGCTCGATCATCGGCTTTACAAAGCGTTCCGTCCCCCTGGAGCTGGCCCGGAGGGGCTTTGGGGAGACGGTATCCCGGGGGCCGGATATGTCCCGCTTCGTAGAGGCGGGGGAGGGGTGGCTGGGCTTTCACCGCCTGGCCATCATGGGCCTGACGCCGGAGGGAATGCAGCCCTTTGAGCTGGACGGCAATATGGTGGTGTGCAACGGGGAGCTGTACGGCTTCCGGCCGGTGCGGCGGCGGATCGCCAAAAAGTACGCCTTCAAATCCGACTCCGACTGCGAGATCATTCTGCCGCTCTACAAGGAGCTGGGCCTGGGTATGTTCGCGCGGCTGGACGCGGAGTTCGCCATGATCCTGTACGACACGAAGCTGGGGTTCATCGCCGCCCGGGATCCCATCGGCATCAGGCCCCTCTACTACGGCTATCTGGAGGACGGGTCGGCGGTTTTCGCCAGTGAACCCAAGAACCTGACGGCCTTCTGTAAAAAGGTCATGCCCTTCCCGCCGGGCCACTACTGGGTGGGCGGGAAATTCGTTCGCTACGCCGACGTGACGCGGGTGGAGGGGGAGTACATCTCCGGCTCCACCTACCGGGTCTGCGCCGGGATCCGGGGGCGGCTCATCGCCGCCGTGGAGAAGCGTCTGGACTCCGACGCGCCCATCGGCTTTTTGCTGTCCGGCGGGCTGGACTCCTCCCTGGTGTGCGCCATCGCCGCCAAGATTCTGGGCCGGAAGATCCGCACCTTCGCCATCGGCATGGACAAGGACGCCATTGACCTGAAATACGCCCGGCAGGTGGCGGACTACATCGGCGCGGAGCATACCGAGGTCTTTATGACGCGCCAGCAGGTCATCGACAACCTGGAGACGGTCATCAAGGCCCTGGGCACCTGGGATATCACTACGATCCGGGCCAGCATGGGCATGTACCTGGTGTGCAAGGCCATTCACGAGACGACAGATATCCGCGTCCTGCTCACCGGGGAGATCTCCGACGAGCTGTTCGGCTACAAATATACGGACTTCGCCCCCAGCGCGGCGGAGTTCCAGGCGGAGAGCCAGAAGCGGGTGTCGGAGCTGCATATGTACGACGTCCTCCGGGCCGACAGGTGCATCAGCGTCAACTCCCTGGAGGCCCGGGTACCCTTTGGCGACCTGGACTTTGTGCGGTACGTCATGAGCATCGACCCGGAGCTGAAGATGAACAGATACAACATGGGCAAGTATCTGCTGCGCCACGCCTTTGAGGCCGACGAGATCCTGCCCGGACAGATCCTCTGGCGGCAGAAGGCGGCCTTCTCCGACGCCGTGGGCCACTCCATGGTGGACGACCTGAAGGAGTACGCCCAGTCCCTCTACACCGATGAGGAATTTGAGGAGAAGCGGAAAAAATACGCCTATCGCACGCCCTTCACCAAGGAGAGCCTGCTGTACCGGGAGATCTTTGAGAAATATTACCCCGGCCAGGCGGAGATGATCGCGGACTTCTGGATGCCCAACCGCTCCTGGCCCAACTGCGCCGTGGACGACCCCTCCGCCCGGGTGCTGGCAAACTACGGCGACAGCGGCATTTGATGGGACGGCTTACAGGATCTTAGCCTTGAAAATCCCCTCCTTTTGTACTAAGCTTTGTAATGAGCCTGCGTACATAAGGAGGGGCTTTTTTATGAAAAAGTTGACAAAACGTATTTTTGTGGGAATGATTGCCGGGGCCGTGGCGCTGTCCGTCTCCGTCACGGCGCTGGCCGCCCGGTTCCGGGACGTCCCGGCGGGCCACTGGGCCGCGGACTACATAGACGCGGCGGCGGAGAGCGGCTGGGTGGAGGGCTGCGGCGACGGCCTCTTTAAGCCGGAGAAGCGCGTCACCTATGGGGAGTTTGCCGCCATGCTCCTACGGCTGCTGTTCCCGGCGGAGCTGCCGGAGAAGAACATCGGGCGGGTCTGGTATGAGCCGTATCTGGAGACCTGCGCCAAAAAAGGGATCTTTGACGGCACGGCCCTGGATCTGGGGGCGGACGGCGACACGGAGATGACCAGGACGGAGCTGGCGGTCACCGTGCGGAACGCCCTTCTGGCCGCCGGGGTGAAGATGCCGGGGGAGCGGGAGCTGCTGGCCGTGAGCGTGCCGGATCTGGCAAAGTACGGCGGCGGGGAGCGCGAGGCCATCAGGGCGGTGTACGCCCTGGGCGTTATCCGGGGCTGTGATGAGCGGGGGACGTTCCGGGGGGCCGAGGGCATGACCCGCGCCGAGGCCGCCACGGTGCTGACGCGCATGAGCGGCCTGGAGCCCTCGGGCGAGGTTACGCCGCCCGCGCCGGATCTGGAGGCGCGGCAGAGGGCCGCCTATGAGGCCATCATCGCCATGAGAGCCAGATACCCGGAGGGAACCCCCTGGACGAACGAAAATTCCTACGCCTGGCACGGCGGCGTCTTCAATGTGGGCTACGGCTGCGCGGGATTCGCGTTCCTGCTCAGCGACGCGGCCTTCGGGCAGGCCCCGGCCAGAATGGTGCGCTCCTTCACCCTTGAGGACGCGCGCGTGGGGGATATCCTGCGGGTGAACGGCAACACCCACTCCGTCGTCGTCCTGGAGGTGCGCGAGGACTCCGTCATCGTGGCCGAGGGCAACTACAACGGCGCCGTCCACTGGGGCCGGGAGCTGCCCCGGGCGACGGTGGAGAACGCGGATTATCTGCTGACGAGATACGGGGAAGATTGAGAAAACAGCCTCCGACTTTTTGTCGGAGGCTGTTTTGCTCCGCGCATGGCCGGAGGGCCATACACTGTGCAAAACAAAAGGGATTTTTTCCGACGTACATGCCGCCGGAAAAAACTCGATTTGAGTTTTTTGACAAGTTGAACCAGTCTCCGACTTTTTGTCGGAGGCTGGTTAGCCTGTCGAAAAGGGCCGTTGGCCTTTTCCGACGATCCCAGCTTGACTTCGTGTTCCCGGCCAAGCCGCTATTTATAAAAGGCATTAATTTAAAATTACTTTTTTCTCCCTTTCTTGCAACCGGGGAGGGAGAAAAGGGTACTTATTGGGTGAAGGGCCCTGAAAGAAAAAAGAAAGGAGGCGAAGGCGTGGAGGACGAGGCGATCATCGAGCTCTATTTTGTCCGGGACGAGCGGGCGCTCCGGGAGACGGAGGCCAAGTACGGCCCCCTCTGCCGTCAGGTGGCGGGCAACATCCTGGGTTCCCCCCAGGACGTGGAGGAGTGCGTCAACGACGTCTACCTGGCGCTTTGGGACGCCATCCCCCCGACAAGGCCCCGGAGCCTCATGGCCTTCGCCTCCGGCATCACCCGCCGCCAAGCCCTGAAAAGGCTCCGCCACGACACCGCCGGGAAGCGCTCCGCCGGGTGCCTGGTGCCCCTCTCAGAGCTTGCGGAAGTCCTGCCGGACGAGAGCTTCAGACCTGAGGTGGAGGACGGGGAGCTGGCACGGCTTATCGGGAGCTTTCTCAAACAACAAAGCCCGGAGGCCCGATGTGTCTTTGTCCGCCGCTACTGGTACTTCGACTCCGTGCGGGATATCGCCGGACGGTACGGCTTTAGCGAAAACAAGGTGAAATCCCTCCTGTTTCGCGGGCGGAACCGTCTGAGAGACTATCTGAGAAAGGAAGGCATTTCCATATGAACATACCGAGGATCGCCGACGTCCTGGGCCTCATTGACGAGGATCTGCTGGACGCCGAGCTTCCAAGGAGACGGCGCGGCACGACCGCCAGGATCCTTCTGGCCGCCGCCTGCGTGTGCCTCGCTCTGGGGACAGTCACCGCCCTCGCCGCCGGGGCGGGAACCACGCTTTTGGCGAAGTTCCGAAAAGGGGAGAACGGCGGCTTCGAGTCCGGCTACGACATGGCCGCCCAGCTGACGCCCTTCCCGGAGGAGGCCCTGACCGGGGACATCCGAGAGGCCCCGGCCCTCATCCGCCGGCAGATTGAGGAAGCCACCCTCTGGTCAAACCAGTCCCCCAACGTCTATATCTGTGAGTTCGACACCTCCGCCCAGGCCCTGGAGTATGTGGGCCTTGAGGAGCTCCGGCCCATCCGCTGGGATGTGGAGGAGACGGGGACGACTCTCTCCGTCTTCGGGGGACAGCGGGGGGAGATCGCCAGTGTGAGCATTATGACCTACTGCCAGAAGGGGGACGTGCGCCTCCAGACCCAGGCGTGGCTGCGCACGGAGAACGACAGTGCGGACAACACCTTCAGCGTCCGCACCACGGAGGATGTGGATTACACGGAGGAGTGCTTCACCGCCGCCGGGGGCTTTGACTGTCATGTGATCCGCTCCACCGCCCTGGAGAGCGGTTTTGTCACCTATGACGGCTGCATCGTCCGCGCCGGTATCCTCTACACCCTCCACGCCGCTTACCTGCCCTCCGCCGAGGCCCAGGCCGACGGGCTCCTACACACCTGGGCCGACCAGTTTGAGCCGGAAACGAGGTGAAAAGGATTTGATGAGGAAACGGCTTTTAACGGCTGTCCTGGCCGTGCTTCTCCTTTTTTCCCTCTCCGCCTGCGGGGAAACGGCGTCGGAAAAGGACGTTGAATTGGATATGGACGCCATCGCCCAGGCCCTGTGCGCCAGCGGGTATTTTTCCGGGGAAATGGCCATGGTGGATCCAAAATCGGTGCCTGAGCTTTTGCTCCTGGATACAGACAGGGTCGAGGCATCAACAGAGGATCTGGTGGACGCCAGATACTACGGCGTGACGATAGGCACTTCCGCCAATCAGTTTATTCTGCTGGAGGGAGCCGACTCAAAAGCGGCGGAACGATTGGAAAAGGCGCTGAAAACCTATGTCGAGGACCAGAGAACGGGGTTTGAGCTTTATCTCCCGGAGCAGGCGGCAAGGTTTGAGAACTTCATTCTGGAGCGCCGGGGCAGATATCTCCTTTTTGCCATAGGAGATGACCGTGAAGCGCTGTCCGGCCTTTGCCGCCAGCTTATGAGCGGTGAGGGAGTAATACACACCGTTGGATAAATATTTGCCCTGGCCGCAGCCGCAAAGTTCCGAGAACACAAAAGGGTATTGGAAGTTCCGACAGAGGGGACATAATGGATTTTTTCCGACGTACATGCCGCCGGAAAAGTTGGATTTGAGTTTTTTGACAAACCGCAACAGCCTCCGACTTTTGCCGGAGGCTGTCAGTCTGTAGACAAACACCGCCCCAAGCCGAGGGGCGGTGTACGCCCTGGGCGTTATCCGGGGCTGTGATGAGCGGGGGACGTTCCGGGGGGCCGAGGGCATGACCCGCGCCGAGGCCGCCACGGTGCTGACGCGCATGAGCGGCCTGGAGCCCTCGGGCGAGGTTACGCCGCCCGCGCCGGATCTGGAGGCGCGGCAGAGGGCCGCCTATGAGGCCATCATCGCCATGAGAGCCAGATACCCGGAGGGAACCCCCTGGACGAACGAAAATTCCTACGCCTGGCACGGCGGCGTCTTCAATGTGGGCTACGGCTGCGCGGGATTCGCGTTCCTGCTCAGCGACGCGGCCTTCGGGCAGGCCCCGGCCAGAATGGTGCGCTCCTTCACCCTTGAGGACGCGCGCGTGGGGGATATCCTGCGGGTGAACGGCAACACCCACTCCGTCGTCGTCCTGGAGGTGCGCGAGGACTCCGTCATCGTGGCCGAGGGCAACTACAACGGCGCCGTCCACTGGGGCCGGGAGCTGCCCCGGGCGACGGTGGAGAACGCGGATTATCTGCTGACGAGATACGGGGAAGAGTAAAATACCGCTTGACAAGCAAGCGGCGAGAGGCTATAATGACAATAGAAGTGGGTCGCCGTGGGCGGTGACCTTCAACGAGCGGCCTGATCCTAAGTGCGAGGGGATCTCAGGCTACGATATGTTCTATCATAGCAAAAGACAGACCGTCACTCTTGACCAGTGGCGGTCTTGTCTTTAGTTATCCTCAGCGTAAATCTATATCCACGCCAATGTAACGTAATAGACAATGGAAGAATGTTTTTGAGCATCTTCACATTCCTCCTTTCATCAAGGAGGATCAGACCGCACCGTTTGTTTCCGGCCGCGTACCCACGGCTTCCCAAACACTATTATACGACCCGCTTCATATTATGTCAACAGCCTCCGACAAAAATCGGAGGCTGTTTTCTCATTTTTCCACCCGCTTTTTGTAGCCCGCTGTGGAGAGGGGGATGGTGGCGGCGCATATGGCGGCGGCCAGCAGCAGATAGACGGGGATGGGGATGCGGGAGGTGACCTTCAGCAGCGTGTAAAAGCCGTCCCCGTCGCCCATGGACGCGCCCACGGCGCCGCCGATGATCCCGGCGAACAGGATGGTCACGATCCGTCCCCTGGCGTAACCGAAGCGGAAATTCACCGGGAGCATCACGGCCTGCATTACCAGGGCGATGGCGGCGTACAGGCACAGGAGGGCGGGGAGCCGACTGTCTAACTCCGAAATCCCCGCCACGGCGTACAGGGCCTGGGACGCCAGGGACAGCGCCAGCGCGGCGATGATGCCCAGCCAGCCCATGATGTATTTCACCGTCACAAGCTGGCCCCGGGAATAGGGGAGCATCAGGGCCAGGGAGTCCCACTGGCTCTGCTCGTCCGCGCTCACCAGCGAAACGGAGGTGAGCATCATGGCGTAGAGAAAGGTGAAGGGCATCAAAAGCCCACCGGGGATGGCGCTGAAAATCACCATCACCAGGAAAAGCACCCTGAATTGGGTGAGCATCATATAAATATCCTTCCGAATCAGCGCTTTCATTCTCTGACCCCCTTGGCGAAAAATACGATGATGTCCTCCAGCGTGGGCTTTTCCATGGGGATGCCGGGGTTTACAAGCTGCCGCTCCACCAGGGCCTCCACGCCGTACTTGCCCCGGCGCACGCCCTTGACGGCCTCCTCCGGGATATCCGCCAGCTCCGCCTCGGTGATGTGGGCCATGGCGTACTCCTCCATGAGCCGATCCTTCTCCTCAAAGAGCAGCAGCTCGCCCTTGTGCAAAAAGGCTATGTAGTCGCACAGCTTCTCCAGGTCGCTGACGATGTGGGAGCTTATCAGCACCGACCTGTCCTCCCGGCGGGTAAATTCCTCCAGAATGTCCAAAATCTCGTCCCGCACCAGGGGATCCAGCCCCCCGGTGGGTTCGTCCAGCACCAGCAGCTTTGCGTCGTGGCTCAGGGCGCAGGCCAGGGCCAGCTTCATGCGCATACCTCGGGAGAAGTCCTGGACGCGCTTTTTCTCCGGCAGATCCAGCCGCTTCAAATAGCCGTCGTAGACGGCCTGATCCCACCGGGAATAAGTCCCGGCCATGATCCGGCCCAGGTGTCTGGCGTTCAGGGACGTGGGGAAGTGGGCCTCGTCCAGCACCACGCCGATGTCGTCCCTGACCTTGGTGAAGGCCTTGTCGTCTGTCACCTCGGTGTTCAGCACCCGGACAAACCCGGAGGAGGCCCTGGAGGCCCCCATGATAAGGCGGATCAGGGTGGATTTTCCGGCGCCGTTTTCCCCCACCAGGCCCATGATGCACCCCTCCGGCAGAGAGAAGCTTATGTTGCTGATGGTAAAGCCGGGATAGCTCTTGCTCAGAGCGCGAACTTCTATGGCGTTCATATGTCCTCCCCGCTGAGTGTTTTCAGCATATTCGCAAGTTCCGCCTGGGTCACGCCGCAGGAGCGGCTCAGCTCCAGGGCGCGGCGCAGGGCGTCCTCGATCTCCGCAAGCCGCCGCTCCCGCAGCAGGGCGGAGCTGGTCCCCGCCACAAAGGAACCCTTGCCGGGGACGGTCTCGACGTACCCCTCCCGCTCCAGCTCCTCAAAGGCGCGCTTGGTGGTGATGACGGAGATGCGCAGATCCTTGGCCAGCCCCCGTATGGACGGCAGAGCCGCGCCGGGACTCAGCTCCCCGGTGACGATGGCGCCCCGTATGGCTTCGCCCACCTGCTGATAGATGGGACGCGGATCGGAATTGGAAATGATGATGTTCATACCGCTACCTCACAGCCGACTGTATATATACAGTATACACAGTATATACGGATTGTCAATAGGAAACGCAAAAAAACTTTTAAAAACTTTTTCCGGCGGCCCGGGGCCTTTTGGGGGAGGGCGCGCCGCCTTGACATTCCCGCCGGGGTGGGCTACAATGGGGACAATTTCATGAAAAAGGAGGCGCACCCATGAGTGATGCCATAAAATTCAAGGATATGCCCTACAAGCGCCCGGCGCTTCAGGAGATGAAGGCCCGCTACGCGGAGCTTATTCGCCGTCTGCGGGAGGCGAAGACCTATGAGGAGGCCCGGGAGGTCTTTCTGGACGCCGAGCGGGAGGACGCCCAGGTGGACGTTCAGGCGAACCTGGCCTTTATCCGCCACGACATCGACACCCGGGACGCGTTCTACGACGGAGAGGTGAGCTTCTGGGACGATGCCGGGCCGGAGCTTGGCGAATTGGGGCAGGCGTGGAACAAGGCCATGCTGGAAAGCCCCTTCCGGCCCCAATTCGAGGCGGAGTACGGCGGCCTTATGTTCCTGAATACCGAGATCTCCCTGCGCACCTTCGACCCCAAAAATATCCCCCTGATGCAGAAGGAGAACCAGCTGACCACGGCCTATTCCAAGCTTCTGGCCTCGGCGCGGATCGAGTTCGAGGGCGGGATTTACACCCACTCCCAGATGACGCCCTTCAAGACCGACCCGGACGATAAGCGCCGTCTGGCGGCCTGGAAGGCCCAGGGACAGTGGTTCAAGAACAACCAGGCGGAGCTGGATCGCCTCTACGACGAGCTGGTGAAGCTCCGGGATCAGATGGGCCGGAACCTGGGGTACAAAAACTACATTCCCCTGGGCTATGACCGCATGGGCCGCAACTGCTACGGCCAGGAGGACGTGGAGCGGTTCCGGGCCGCCGTTCAGAAATACCTTGTCCCCGTGGCGGACAAGATCTACCGCCGTCAGGCAAAGCGCCTGGGCGTCCCCTACCCCCTGAGCTTCGCCGACGAGGCGCTGTCCTTCCGCTCCGGCAACCCCAGGCCACGGGGGACGGCGGAGGACATTCTGGCGGCGGGCAGGAAATTCTACGCCCAGCTGTCCCCGGAGACGAAGGAATTTTTCGATACCATGATGGACCGGGAGCTTATGGACGTGCTGAGTACCGAGGGCAAGGCCGGAGGCGGCTACTGCACGAGCCTGGGGGAGTATAAGGTACCCTTCATCTTCGCCAACTTCAACGGTACCATCGGCGATGTCACCGTGGTCACCCACGAGGCCGGCCACGCCTTCGCCTACTGGCTGAACCGGGATCGGGTGCCTGCCAGCTACGCCTGGCCGGGCATGGAGGCCTGCGAGGTACACTCCATGTCCATGGAGTTCATGGCCTGGCCCTGGGCGGAGGATTTCTTCGGGGAGGACGCCCGGAAGTTCCGCTACTCGCACCTGGCCGAAGCCATCACCTTTATCCCCTACGGCACTCTGGTGGATCACTTCCAGCACGAGGTCTATGAACACCCGGAGATGACCCCCCGCCAGCGCCACGACACCTGGAAGCGGCTCCTGGGCGTCTATCAGCCCTGGCTCCGCCTGGACGGGGATATCCCCTTCTACGCCGACGGTGAGGGCTGGCAGCGGCAGAGCCACATCTATGAAAGCCCCTTCTACTACATCGACTACTGCCTGGCCCAGACCGTGTCCCTGGAGTTCTGGGCCATGCTCCAGGAGGATCCGAAAAACGCCTGGACCCGTTACATGGCCTACACCCGCCAGGGCGGCAGCCGCCCCTTCACCGAGCTTCTCAAAAACGCCGGCCTTGAGAGTCCCTTTGACGAGACTACCCTGCGGGGCGTGTGCGAAAAGGCGGCCCGCTGGCTGGAGGCCTACGACCTGACGGGCATTGAATAAAATCGAATCAAAAAACAAAAAGCGGGAGTCCGTTTTCGGACTCCCGCTTTTTGCTCAATATGTGGAACGGATCGCTTATTTGGCCTTTTCGCCCTTCTTTTGCAGATACAGCCTGTCGGCGATCATGGCGATGAACTCGGAGTTTGTGGGCTTGCCCTTGATGCCGGAGACGGTGTAGCCGAAAAACCGCTGGAGCGTCTCCACGTTGCCCCGATCCCAGGCCACCTCGATGGCGTGGCGGATAGCCCGCTCCACCCGGGAGGGCGTGGTGCCGAATTTCTCCGCCACCTCCGGGTACAGCACCTTGGTGACGGCGTTGATGATGTCCATGTTGTCCACGGTGCGCATGATGGCCTCCCGCAGATACTGGTAGCCCTTGATGTGGGCGGGGATACCGATCTCGTGAATGATCTCGGTGACCACCGTCTCCAGCTCCGGGTCGTTCTCCGTCAGCTCCTTTTTGACGGCCGGCGATGTACGCTCCGCCGCCAGGCGGCGGATCCGAGACTTGAGATACTCCGGGTCGCAGGGCTTTTGCAGGAAGTACGCCGCCCCCGCCGCGGCGGCGTCGGACATGGCCCTGTCGCTGACAAAGCTGGTCAGCACTATGGAGACGGGCCGCCGCTCCTCCTCCAGCTCCATGGCCCGCTCGATAAGCTCCGGCCCGTCAAGGCCGGTGAGGATCATGTCCGTCAGCAGCACCCGGGGATGGGCGGCGGCGATCAGCTCCATGGCCTCCAGCCCGCTGCCGGTAGCGCCCACCACCTCCATGTCCGCCTCGGCCCCCAGCGTCTGGCTGAGCAGCGCCCGGAGATCGGCGCTGGTGTCCGCTATGAGTATTGTGATCTTTTGGTCCATTGGTAATTCCTCCATCTTGCAAAATCGGTTTGACTTCTCTCTTGATAGGAATAATTTACCATATCAGGACAAACTTTGCAAGCACATTTTTAACATTTTTTGTAAAAATTTGCGCCTTTTTTCCAACTTTTTAGTGGATTTAATACATAAAACACCACTAAATGTTGTGTTAACATAAAAAGCTCCCGGAAGCGACAAAAATCGCCCCCGGGAGCGCGCTTTTCAGGCGGCGTTCAGCATATTTTCCAGAAAGACGCCGTAGCCCTTTTCGGGGTCGTTGATCAGCACATGGGTGACGGCGCCCACAAGCTTCCCGTCCTGGAGGATGGGGCTGCCGGACATACCCTGGACGATGCCGCCGGTGAGGGCCAGAAGCTCCCGGTCCGTGACCCGCAGCATCATATCCCTGCCGTCATGGCCGCCCCGGTAGACGCGGGTGATCTCCACCGCGTATTCCCGGCGCTGGCCGGAGGCGTCGGAGATGACCACGGCGGGGCCGGGCTTCACCTCCTCCGCCCTGGCGGCGGGGACGGCCTCGTTTACGTCAAGACCGGCGGACAGAGAGCCGAAGATGCCGCAGCCGCAGTTTTTCCGCACGTCCCCCAGGGGCGCGGAGAAGTCGAAGCTCCCGCCCAGCTGGCCGGGATCCCCGGCGCGGCTTTTGGTGACGCCGGTCACCTGGGCGTCCAGGATAGTGCCCTCCCGCACGGGGACGATAACGCCGGTGGCGCTGTCGGCGATGGCGTGGCCCAGGGCGCCGAACTGGCCGGTGTCCGGGTCATAATAGGTGACGGTGCCGATGCCGGTAAGGCCGTCCCGCACCCACACGCCCAGATACCGCTCCTCCCCGTCCCGGTGGGGCCGGAGGGTGGCCTGGAGCGTCCTGCCGCCGCGCTCAAAGACCACGGTGACCTGCTCGCCGCAGGCGGCCAGCGCCCTGGTCATGGCGGCGGAGGAGTCGATCTCCACGCCGTCGATCTTGGTGATAACGTCCCCCGGCAGCAGCCCCGCGTCCCGGGCGGGGGCGGTGACCACGCCGTTTTCCTCAAATTCCGAGAGCTCCGAGACCATCACGCCCCTGGTCTTGACGGAGATCCCCACGGCCTCGCCCACCGGCACCAGCCGGTCGGGCAGATCGACGGCCGCCGCCGGGGCGGCCAGCAAAAGGGCTGCCAGAGCGGCCGTGACGGCTCCGGCGGCCCGTTTTTTAAAATCGAGTCTTACCATATTTACCCTGCTCCCCCTGAAACATTTTTCTGCCGATCACCCTTTAAAAGCCTCGACCCGGCGGCGAGGATTTTTTGCGTCAGGCGCGAAAGGCGGCACAGGGCATACTTTTGTATTGCCAAGCCGCCCGACAAAGCATAGCGCGAAAAAGGCCGCCGCGCGTCATAGGCTTTAATTGGCGATCGGTATTATATGGCGGAAGCCCGCTCCCGCCGCCCTTTAATATGTCCTGCCGCCAGGGCGGCGCGTGTAGAAATAGTTTTCGTTTTTGGGCTGGGCGGGTGTTCCAGCCGGGGCGGCGCGGGCTTTTTCCCGCGGGGCGGGGTAAATATGACCCGTTTTCGCAATACGTTCTTTGCCGGGATTTTCCAAAATTGGAACGCATAGGATAGGGGAGGAACCGGCTTTCACAATTATCCCATCAGGAGGCTACTATGGCGGACTATAAGGTACTGCGCCCCGGCTCCACGGGGCCGTTTGTCAGCATGATGGAGCTGGCCCTGTCCCGGGCCGGCTATTACACCGGGGCGCTGGACGGCGTCTTCGGCCCCCAGGCCCTGCGGGCGCTGCGCGCCTACCAGAGCGCCTTCGGCCTGGCCCCCGACGGCGTGGCGGGACCGGCCACTTGGGCGTCCCTGGACGGCTGGCTCACAGGCTATTTTCTGCGCACGGTGCGCCCCGGCGATACCCTCTATTCCCTGGCCCGGACCTACGGCGTCACCGTCCGGGCGGTGGAGACGGCCAACCCGGAGGTGGATCCCCTGCGCCTGGCCGTGGGTTCCCGGGTGGTCATTCCCCGGCCCTATGACGTGGTGTCGGCCCGGATCCCCTTCACCCCGGCGTACCTGGACGCCTGCGTTCGGGGCCTCGCCGCCCGTTACCCCTTCCTGGGCGTCTCCGCCATTGGCAGGAGCGTCATGGGCCACCCCCTGCACCTGATCACCGTCGGCGCGGGAGCCAACCAGGTCTTTTACAACGCCGCCCACCACGCCAACGAGTGGATCACCAGCCCCCTGCTTATGACGTTTTTGGAAAAATACGCCAGAAGCCGCGCCCTGGGCGGCACGGTATTCGGCCAGAACGCCCAGAGCCTCTATGAACAGACCACCTTATATATGATGCCCATGGTCAACCCCGACGGGGTGGCGCTGGTGACCGGGGAGACGGACAGCGGCCCCTATTACGAGGGGGCGCGGGCCATCGCCGGGGACTACCCCGCCATTCCCTTCCCGGCGGGCTGGAAGGCCAACATCAACGGCGTGGATCCCAACCTGCAATACCCCGCCGGGTGGAACGAGGCGCGGGAGATCAAGTTCGCCCAGGGCTATGTTTCCCCGGCCCCCCGGGATTATGTGGGGGCCGCGCCCCTGGAGATCCCGGAGAGCCGCGCCGCCTACAACCTGACCCGCCGCCAGGATTTCTCCCTGACCATCTCGTACCACACCCAGGGCCAGGTGATTTATTGGAAATATTTAGATTACCTCCCCCCGGACTCCTTTGAGATCGCCCAGCGGTTTGCCGCCGTCAGCGGCTACCGGGTGGAGCTTACGCCCACAACCTCGGGCTACGCCGGGTACAAGGACTGGTTCATTCAGGATTATAACCGCCCCGGCTACACCGTGGAGGCGGGCGTCGGCACAGCGCCCCTGCCGCTGTCGCAGTTTCCACAAATCTACGCGGAGAACGAGGGGATCCTGACCCTGGGCCTGACGGCCACATTATAATAAACATTATAATAAATAAAATCTTTAACAGTTTTTAAGGTTTCTCCCGTTGCGCCGGAGAACGTCCTGTGGTAGAATAACCGCGCAACCAGACCACAGGAGAGAGATCATGGAGCTTTTACAGAAGATCGGTTCCGTGCTGGCGGTGGTCTACTCGATCCTCATCGCCTATCGGATAGTTTTCTACATAACCGGATTTTTTACAAAAGCAAAAATTTACCCGGCGGCCCGGAAAAACCACACCTACGGCGTGGTCATCGCGGCCCGCAACGAGGAGCGCGTCATCGGCCACCTGCTGGACAGCATCGCCCTTCAGGACTACGACCACAGCCTGCTGCGGGTATTCGTGGTGGCGGACAACTGTACCGACGGCACCGCCAGGCTCTGCCGGGAGAAGGGCGCGGTGGTCTATGAGCGCCATGAGCCGGATAAGGCCCGGAAGGGCTGGGCGCTGGAGTGGCTTTTCCGGCAGATCGACCGGGACTACGGCATCGACAGCGTGGACGCCTACCTCTTTTTCGACGCGGACAACCTGCTGGCCCGGGACTTTATCACCCAGATCAACCGGGCCTTTGACGCGGGCGGGGACATCGTGGTGGGCTATCGGAACACGAAAAATTTTGACACCAACTTCATCTCCGCCGCCTACGGGATCCACTTTTACGACGCCACCGTTTTCATGCACCGCCCCAGGGCCTTCTTCCGCCAAAGCACCCACATCGCCGGGACGGGCTACGCCATGTCCTCCCGGCTCCTGCGGGACGGCTGGCGCTGGACGTGTCTGACGGAGGACACCCAGCTCTGCCTCTCCAGCGTGGCGGAGGGCGTCAAGATCGACTTTTGCGAGGGCGCGGAGTTTTTCGACGAACAGCCCTACTCCGTGGACGTGATGCTCCGCCAGCGCCTCCGCTGGGCCAAGGGGCGGCTGGCCTGCTTCTTCCTCCTGTTCCCCAGGCTCCTGCGGGGGATCTTCACCTGCCGGGAGCGGCGGTTCTCCTGCTACGATATGCTCTTTTATATCCTGCCCTACTCGCTGATCTCTGCGCTGGCCTCCCTCCTTTACGCCGCGGTGATGTTCGTCTCCCGGCTCCTGACGGCGGAGGCCCCGCTGGCGGCGCTGTCCGCGCCCTTCGCCGCCGTACCGGGCCTGCTGTCCGCCCTGGCGGTGTCGTGGCTGGGCATCGTGGCCGAGGGGGCGGTGGTGGTCCTCCGGGAGCGCCGCCATATCCGCTGTTCCACGGGCAGGCTCCTGCTCTATGTGCTTCTCTGGCCTGTATTCTCCCTGACGGGCGTGCCCGTCTCCATCGTCTCCCTCTTTATGCGCGTCCGCTGGAAGCCCATTCGCCACGACCGGGCCATCGCCCTGGCCGAGCTGGAGACGGCCGGCCGCGGGACGGGGAACCGGGAAAAATTAGGGAACCTCTGAACCGATCAAAGCGCCTTCACAATTGGCGCGGCGATCAGTTTAGAGGTTCCTTGCAAATTTCCTTCTTGCAATCCGGCGGAAAAGATGCGATAATAAAGGAAGAATTTGGCCCTTTTCGGGGCCGGAGAATAAGGAGGAGCGAAAAATGAGGAAAACGGGCATACGCGCGGCCCTTTGCCTTCTGTTGGCGCTGGCCCTGTGCCTGGGGCTGGCCGCCTGCGGCCAGGGGGGCCAGGATACCGCCGGGGACACCGGCAATACCGACGACACCGGCGACACCGGCGCCGATACCGCCGGGGACACCGGCTCCGACACCTCGGGGCCCGACACCGCCGCGCCGGACACCACAAAAGAGGAGGTACCCGATCCCGTGAACGCCGGTATCTATGTCCCCTTTGTCACGGCGGACGAGAGCTTCATCAGGGGAACGGACGTGTCCTCCCTGATCTCCGTGCTGAACTCCGGGGCGCGGTTCAAGGATTGGGACGGCGTCTCCCTGGGGGAGAGCGTGGAGGAGCAGGGCGCGGCCTTTATGAAGCTGCTTTTTGACGCCGGCTGCAACTGGATCCGCCTGCGGGTGTGGAACGACCCCTATGACGCCGATGGCCACGGCTACGGCGGCGGCAACAACGACCTTCAGTCCGCCGTCACCATGGGCAAGTGGGCCACGGACGCGGGGATCCGGGTGCTGATCGACTTCCACTACTCCGACTTCTGGGCCGACCCCTCCCGCCAGCTGGTCCCCAAGGCCTGGGAGGGCCTGGACATCGACGCCAAGGCCAAGGCCCTGGGCGACTTCACCACGGACAGCCTCAACACCCTCCTGGACGCGGGGGTGGACGTGGGCATGGTGCAGGTGGGCAACGAGACCACCGTGGGCATCTGCGGCGAGAAGGACTGGCCCAATATGCTGAAGCTCTATAACGCCGGGTGCGACGCCGTCCACGCGGCGGGCAAGGCCCGTGGCCTTGATATCATGACATGCGTCCATATGGAGTCCCCCCAGAGCGCGGACTTCGACAGCATCGCGGGCCACCTGAGGGACGGCGGCGTTCAGTTCGACGTGTTCGCCACCTCCTACTATCCCCAGTGGCACGGCTCCGTGGAGAATATGGCCTCAAAGCTTAAGTCCGTGGCCAACAAGTACGGCGTGAAGGTGATGGTGGCCGAGACCCGCGCCCCCTACACCGCCGAGGACGGCGACGGCACCAACTCCCCCACCCCCGCCGAGTACGCCGTCAGCCCCCAGGGCCAGGCCCTGGAGTACGCCACGGTGGCCCAGGCCGTCCATGGGATCGGCGACGCCGGCATCGGCCTTTTCTATTGGGAGAACGCCTGGATCCCCGTGCGGAACATCTCCCAACTCACAGGCGCGGAGCGGGAGGCCGCCCTTCAGGAGAACAGGCGCCTGTGGGACGAGTGCGGCTCCGGCTGGGCCTCCAGCTACGCCCAGGACTACGACCCCAACGCCGCTAACGGCGGCTACGGCGGGCCGGATATGAACAATAAGGCCATGTTCGACTTCGACGGCAAGCCCCTGGAGTCCCTGAACGTGTTCAAGTACATGACCACCGGCACCGCCGGGTACCCCGACCGCGTGGTGGACGTACCCACCGCCAGCCTCACCCTCACCGTGGGCGACCCGGTGGAGCTGCCCGCCACGCTGGAGGTGGGCCGCCTCAGCGGCCAGCGGGAGACCGCGGCCGTCACCTGGGAGGACGCGGGCTTTGTGGACGCCTCCCGCCCCGGCGAGTGGACGGTAAAGGGCTGGATCGACGACGGCAGCGGCGACAAGGTGTGGACGTTCACTTACATAAAGGTGGAGCGCCCCGCCCTCCCGTCCCTGCTGGCCAACGGCGGCTTTGAGGACGGCGCCCAGGGCTACACCGTGGAGAACTGGCCCGGCGACGGCATCAACAACAAGAGCGCCAACGCCGGGAACGTCCACGCCGGAAGCTGGTGCCTCCACTTCTGGAAAAACGCCGCTTTTGAAAACGCCGTGACCTCCACCACCGTGTCCCTGGAGCCGGGTACCTATACCTTCTACCTCTACGGCCAGGGCGGCGATATGGGCGAGCATGACACCTTCATCTTCGTCAGAACGCCCCAGGGGGAGCAGAAGCAGAGCTTCGACCTGGACGGCTACCTCAACTGGCAGCAGCCGGAGATCACCTTCACCGTCGCCGAGAAGTGCGACGTGACCCTGGGCGTGTCCGTCTCCGCCGGGGCCGGGGCCTGGGGCGCCTTCGACGACTGGGGCCTGACCAAAGCTGAATGACTTTCTAAACGGCAATGAAATACGCCGCCTGACGCAAGTCAGGCGGCGTGTTTTATTTGTTCACAAAAAGTTAATTATTTTTATTGCATTTTTTACTTGACAAATACTTTGACTTATAGTATAATGCACTTATCAGAGGCCCGGGAAGGGGAAAACCGCCGGGGTCTGGGGAGCCGTTGCCTTTTTGCCCTGTCACTTGGTTCCGAAGATGCGGTCGCCGGCGTCGCCCAGGCCCGGGACGATATAGGCGTGGTCGTTGAGGCCCTCGTCCACGGCGGCCACATAGATGTCCACGTCCGGGTGGCTGCGGCGGACAACGTCGATGCCCTCGGGGGCGGCGATGATGTCCACCAGGGTGATGTCCTTGCAGCCGTACTCCTTGATGAAGTCGATGGCGGCGGCGGCGGAACCGCCGGTAGCCAGCATGGGATCCACGATGATGACGGAGCTTTCGGCGATATCGTCGGGCATCTTGCAGTAGTACTTGATAGGCTCGTGGGTGTCCGGGTCACGGAAGAGGCCGATATGGCCCACTCGGGCGGAGGGCAGGAGCTTCAGCATGGGATCCACCATGCCAAGACCGGCTCTCAGAATGGGGACGATGGTGATCTTCCTGTCGCCCAGCGTCCTCACGTGGGCGGGGGCGACGGGGGTCTCCACCACCGTTTCCACAGTGGGAAGATTGCGGGTGGCCTCATAGCACATGAGGGTGGAGATCTCTCCCACGATCTCCCGGAACTCCTTAACGCCGGTGTCCTTGTCCCGCAGTACGGACAGCTTGTGATGGATGAGGGGGTGATCGAGAACGTGAAGCTCTGCCATGGTCTTATCCTCCGTAAAATAATATTTCTTGATTTTCTCCTGTGTTACGCCTGATCTTTCAGCCGTTCCAGCCGCTCCCGTTCCGCCTGGGAAAGCCGCAGGTAGTTGGGCGTCAGGTCGTCCCCCGGCTGGGGGGAACGGCCTCTGGCGGCCATCGCCACGCCCCAGGCCGTCTGAAGCAGCAGCGGCGGGGGCGCCAGGCGGGCGGGCAGGCCCTCCGCCAAAAATCTATTATAGCACAAAGCGGCGCCGTCTCCAACAAAAAAATACGAATTTTTTTCTTTTTTTGCTTCCTCAGCCAGCTCGTCTAAGGAGACGGCCCGATCTTCCGTGAGCCGCAGGAGCTTTTCGCCCTCAAAACGGAACCTGGCGTTGTAGATCTGTCCGCGCCGTGCGTCCATGGCGGGGCAGATGATACAGTCCTCCCGCCCCTGGCCCTGCCAGGCCATGGCCTCCAGGGTGGAGACGCCTATGGCGGGGATATCCCCGCCCCAGCACAGGCCCTTGGCCGCCGCCACGCCGATGCGCACGCCGGTAAAGGAGCCGGGGCCCCGGGCCACCGCCACCGCGTCCACGTCCCGGAGCGTCAGCTCCAGGTCGGCAAGCAGGTTCTCCGCCATCTTCAAAAGCGTCCTGGAGTGGGTCAGGCCGCTGGCCTGGAAGTATTGGGCCATCAGCGCCCCGTCCCGGCACAGGGCCACGCTGGCGGCCTTGGCCGAGGATTCAATGGCAAGTATGTTCAAAAGCGCCCGCCTCCCGTTACGGTGATCCGCCGCGTGGTGTCGCCGGTCTTTTCCATAGTCACCGTGACGGCCTCCGCCGGCATGGCGTCCGCCACGTTTTCCGTCCACTCCACACAGCACACGCCCCCCCGGGCCAGGTAGTCCTCCCAGCCGATCTCAAAAAGCTCGTCGGAGGAGCCGAGCCGGTACATATCGAAGTGAAAGAGGGGCGTGGGGCCGGGGTACTCGTTGACGATGGTGAAGGTGGGGCTGGACACCCGGGCGGCAATGCCAAGGCCCCGGGCCACGCCCCGGATAAAGGCGGTCTTTCCCGCGCCCAGATCCCCGTAAAAGGCCAGCACGTCCCCGGGCAGGAGCTGTTTTCCCACCTCCGCCCCGGCCAGAACGGTCTGGGCCTCGCTGGCGGTTTCGATGACCACGGTCACACCCCCTTCCCGTCTTGTCCCATGTCCTCCGCTATTATAGCAAATCGGCGCGGAAGTGGCAAGGGGGAAAATAAAAAGGGCGGGGGCGCGGTTTTCCCGGTTTTCCCCGCCGGGACGGTCCGGCTTTGACCGGGTACGCCGGGGCCTGGTAGTGTGCCGGGGCCTGGTATAAACCACTGCCTGTCCGCATAAGCTTGACCATCACAAAAGGGGGAGCGCATATGACGGATACGGACAGGCAGGCGGACAGATACCGGGACGCGGCGCGGCTGCTGCCGGACACGGTGCGGCGGCGGGCCTTTTTGCTGGAGGACCGGGGCAGGGCGGCGGCGGAGGAGCTGCGCCTCCGGGTGGGGCAGCCCCTGTCGGTGCTGCTGCCGGAGGGGGAGCGGGAGCTGGGGGTGGAGACGGTGACGGGCCGGGAGCTTTCCCTGCTCATCGAGCTGGCCACTGGCGCGTCCGCCCAGTCGTCCCGGCGGGAGCTGGCCTCCGGGTACATAGCCTGCCGGGGCGGACATCGGGTGGGCCTGTGCGGCAGCGTCTACCTGGAAAACGGCCATATGGCGGGCTTCTCCGCCTGCACCTCCGCCGCGGTGCGCATCGCCCGGGAGAAACGGGGCATCGCCGACGGGCTTCTCCCCGGCCTTTTCCGGGGCGGGCAGTTCCGCTCCACCCTGATCTGCGCCCCGCCCGGGGCGGGCAAGACCACCCTCCTGCGGGAGCTGGTGCGGGTGCTGGCCTCCCCCTCCCGGCTGTGTCCGGCCTACCGGGTCTCCCTGTGCGACGAGCGGGGGGAGCTGGCCGCCCTGTGGGACGGCGCGCCCCAGCTGGACGTGGGGGAGAGGACGGATATCCTGGACGGCTGTCCCAAGGGGGAGGCGGTGATGACGGTACTGCGGGCCATGAACCCCCAGATCGTCGCTCTGGACGAGATCACCGGCCCCGCGGACACCGCCGCCATCACCCAGGCCCGCAACTGCGGCGTGGCCCTGCTGGCCTCCGCCCACGCCGGGTGTCTGGACGACCTGCGCGCCCGCCCGCTGTACCGGGAGATGCTGTCCGGGGGCGTCTTTGAGAACTTCATCTTCATCAAACGCACCGGCGGACAGCGGGAATATCAACTGACAAAGGGGGACAGCGAGCTGTGCTGAGATGGCTTGGCGCGGGGCTGGTGATTTTGGCCACCGGCTCCATGGGGCTTCACGGCATCGCGCGGCTCCGGCGGAGGGTGTCCGTTCTGGAGGGGCTTATCGTGTCCTTACAGCTTATGGAGAGCGAGATCTGCACCCGCATGGCCCCCACGCGGGACGTGCTGGAGCTTCTCTCCCGGGAGGCCCCGCCCCCGGTCCGGGGCCTTTACCGCCGGGCCTGGGGCGGCCTGGAGGCCCTGGGGCGATGCTCCTTCTATACCATCTGGAAGATGGCGGTGGAAAAGAGTACCGAGCTGGAGCTGCGCCGGGAGGAGACGGAGCTGATGACCTCCCTGGGCCTCAGCCTGGGCCGCTACGACGTCCGGGAACAGGCCCAGGCCCTGGGCCGCGTCCGGCGGCGGCTGGAGGCAATGCTTGGCCGCGCCAGGGAGGAGCGGGACCGGGACTCCCGGCTCCACGCCTTCTTCGGTCTGGCCTCCGGCCTTTTCGCGGCTATCATTTTGCTGTGACAATTTGAAAATCCTCGCCGCCGTGCGGCGAAACATTACACTATTACTGGCCGCGAGCCCAGCGAAGCGGGTCGTGGCCAGAGAGGAGGAGCGACGGGGGCGCCCGAGGGCGATCGAGTTCCCCACCGGGGTGTGGCCCGGCGGGGAGAGGAGAAGCGGCGTTTTCGACTGAGGGCGAATACTTGGAGCCCGAAGCAGAGTGACGCCAGCGACGACGAGAGCCCGAGGCAAAGCCGTGTCAGCGACGACGAAAATGAATGTTGATCTTATTTTTAAGATAGCCGCCGTGGGGATCCTGGTGGCGGTGCTGAACCTCCTGCTGGGCCGGTCGGGCCGGGACGAGCAGGCGCTGATGGTGACCATCGCGGGGCTGGTGGTGGTGCTGGTGGTGCTTCTGCGGGAGATCTCCTCCCTCTTTGACACCATCAAGTCCCTCTTTGGCCTGGCGGGCCTGCCTCCTATCCGCTGATGGAGCTGCTTGTCAAGACAGCCGCCGTCTGCGTCTCGGCGGCGCTGATGGCGGGGGTGCTGAAAAAGGACAGCCCCGCCATGGCCCTGCTCATCGCCCTGGCCGCCGGGTGCGTGGTCATAGCCACCTGCGCCGGGGCCCTGCGGGAGCTGACGGCCTTCGTCACCGAGGTGGCGGAGCTGGCGGGCGTCTCCAACGCCATTTTGGCGGTGCTGTTGAAAACCGTGGGCATCGCCCTAATCTCCCGGCTGGCCGCCGACCTGTGCCGGGACGCGGGCCTGGGTACCGCCGGTTCCGCCGCGGAGCTTTCCGGGGCCGCCGCCGCCCTGTACGCCGCCCTCCCCCTGATGCGGGGGGTGTTCCGTATGCTGAGGGAGCTTATATGGACAAGCTGAGATACCCCGCCGCCCTGGCGGCCGTCCTGCTGGCGGCTCTCGTGACCGCGGGATCGGCCCGGGCCGCCGGGGACTACGGCTGGCTGGGCCTGGACAGGCTCTCCGACGTGCTGCCCCAGGAGGCCAGGGACGTGCTGGAGGCGGAGGACGGCCCGGATTCCGCCGGGGCCGCCCTGGGCCGGGTGCTGTCGGAGACCTTGGGCGGCCCGCTGAAAAGCGCCTTCCGGGCGGGCCTTGCCACAGCGGCCACCGTCCTGGCCGCCTCCATTATGTGCGGCGTGGCGGGGGAGCTGGTCCCCGACCGGGGCAAGGGGATAGATTATGTAAACTTAGCCGGTACGGCGGCCATAGCCGCGTCGGCGGCGGGGAGCTTTACGGCGCTGATGGGGGAGGCCGCGTCGGCGGTGGGGGAGCTGACGGAGCTGGGGACGATGCTGCTGCCGGTGATGGCCTCGGTGTCCGCCTCCGCCGGGGCGGCGGCGTCGGGGGCGGCCAAATACGCGGCCTCGGCGCTCTTCCTGAACGTGCTGGGGACGCTCTCCAAAAAGCTGGTGATCCCGCTGATCTATATGTACCTGGCGGCGTCCTTGGGACAGGCGGCCTTTGGCGGCGGGGCCGGGGGCGTGGCGAAGCTGTTGGCGGGGCTTGTGAAGCGGGCGCTGGTGCTTACGGCGCTGGCCTTCTCCGTCTATCTGGGGGCGGTGAGCCTTATCGCCTCCGGGGCGGACGCGGCGGCGGTGAAGCTCACCAGGACGGCCATCTCCACCCTCCTGCCCGTGGTGGGCGGCATGGTGGCGGAGGCGTCGGACACCCTGCTTTCGGGGCTGGGGGTCATTCGGGGGGCGCTGGGCGCGGCGGGGCTGGTGGCGGTGACGGCGGTGTGCCTGGGGCCGGTGGTGCGGCTTTTGGTGAACGCCGCCCTGCTGCGGTGCGCCGCCGCCCTGGCCGGGACGGTGGCCCCCCGGCCCGTCTCCGAGTTCATCGCCGCCGTGGCGGAGGGGTACTCCCTGATGCTGGCCCTCACCGGCACCGAGGCGGCCATGCTGGCCATCGCCGTGATCTCCGCCGCCAAGGCGGCGGGGGGATAAGGAGGGGCAGGCGGGGCGTCGAATTCCCGGTAATCTATCGTATAGCCTTGTAGGGGCCGCCCCGCCGCACGGCGGCGGGTGATTGGGTCGGAAGGGGAACCCTGACGGTTCCCCCTCCAACCCCTTCCCTCCGATTATGCGAAAATTGTTTTTATCCGAATAATGTTCTGTACGGGCCGGACACGTCGTCGCGGAACCGGCTTTACCTCGCGTCCCCGCGGGGCGGGAACGCTCAGGCGCACGGTTCGCTCCTCCTTTCCCCATCGGGCAACGGCCCGATGGGGCCCCCAAATGCGGCCCGCCGAACGAATTCCCGGTGCATTACGTTTTATGCACCCGTAGGGGCCGCCGTCCCCGGCGGCCCGTCCCGGTCAATATCCGGGCGGTCAATCAACGGTGGACGGGTCGCCCGGGAGGGCGACCCCTACGAAAGCGTAAGAATGAACCGTTGCGAAATTCGATGGTGCCACGGGCCGCCAAGAGAGGCGGCCCCTACAACCACTGACGAAACAGCTCAAATAATCGCCGTACGGGCCGCTGCCCACGGCGGCCCACAATTCAAATACGCGGCGGAGCCGCAACCTTTTTGGGAGGCGATGCAAAATTCGTTTGGCGGGCCGCATTGGGGGCCCCATCGGGCCGTTGCCCGATGGGGAAAGGAGGAGCGAACCGTGCGCCTGAGCGTTCC
>CANPWM010000017.1 GCA_947584295.1 uncultured Oscillospiraceae bacterium
GGTGTTACCGTTGGGGCAGTCTACAAATGGGAGGCGAACTTATCCGCGCCTGATTTGACGCTGCTCGTTGAACTTGCCGACTTGTTTGATACATCGGTGGATGTCCTGCTCGGCTATCATGTGAAAAGCAACAAGCAGGCCGACACGGCCGCCCGGCTCAGGGAGTGTTTACAAAACAGGGATACGGACGGACTTGCCGAGGCGGAAAAAGCGCTGCTGCGCTATCCAAACTGCTTTGACATCGTGTATCAAAGCGCGATGCTCTACTACCTTTTTGGACTGATGGGCGGCGAAAAGCCGCGGCTTCGGCGATCCATCGAGCTGATGGAACGCGCGGTCCTTTTGCTGGGGCAAAATACCGACCCGAAGATCAGCGAGCTATCCATCACATACGACATGGCCGGCGCGTATTCCGAGCTTGGCGAGGAGGAAAAGGCCCTGGAGCTGCTGAAAAGCAACAACCCGCGGGGCATCAACGACGATGTGATTGGACAGTCTCTCGCGGCCTTCTGCAACCGCCCCGAGGAGGCGGTGGAGTATCTCTCCACGGCGCTTATTTCCGTATCGGCCATGCTGATACGGATCGTGAGCGGCTTTATGAACGTGTACTTCAAGCGGGACGACTATGCCTCGGGCGCCGCGATCCTCACGCTGGCGCTTGATTACTTCGCGGGGCTCAAGGCGGAGGGAAAGAACAATCTTTTCGACAAGCCCTGCGCGGCCTTCTATGCCTGCCTTGCCCACGCGCAGCTGAAGTTGGGAAAACCAGACGACGCCCGCGCCGCCCTTCTGGCGGCAAAAAAGCTGGCGGAGGAATTTGACCGGGATCCCGACTATTCCGCCGGCAGCCTGCGTTTTGTAAGTGCGGTAAACCAACAGACAGCCTTCGACAGCTTGGGCAGCACCGCCGCGGAAACAGCCGCCAAAACGATAAGCTCTCTGGAAAATGAATCTCTCAGCCGGATGTGGGCGGAGATCACAAATGAAGAATAAGACCTTGCGCCGGGAATATCTTTCCACGTTTTTCAGAGGGAATAAACTGGCGTATTGCTCCATGCTCCTTACTTCCATCTTGTTCAGCGCGCTGAATCTGGCGGCACACGGCTGTTGAGGAATCCAAGTGCCGGAGCTGTTGGATTCAAGGCGGGCGGCGCTCGGCCTGGTTGATAAAACGGCGCGGACGTTAGCGTTTTTAGATGGCGTCACCCGCGTCGTCGTAACTCACTCACTTGATCTGCCGGTAGTAAAGGCCGCCTGTACGGGGCTTGTCCGAGGCCAGGTGTCCCCTGTACTCACAGGCCGCCCGCTCCACCTGCTCCGGAGTCTCCAGGGTGAACCGAAGGAGCAGAAAATCCAGCTTTGGCAGGGGTTTTTCCGCGATGTGGAGGGGGACGGAGTTGAGGAGCGTCCCGTACTGCCGGTCATGGCACACCACCGGGAATTCCACCCCCCGCCGGTCGGTGAGCTTCGACATGCCCCGGCAGCCGCCGCAGCCGTTTTTCCCCCGGACGGGGCAGGCCCGGAACCGCATCAGCGGCAGATACCCGTAGGCCACGATCCCCCGGGGCAATCCCCCGCCCAGCGCCCCGATCCGGCTCATGGCCAGCTCAAAGGATACCGTGGCCGAGGCCAGCCCCAAAGCCTCAAACTCCTTCAGCGCCAAGGAGTTCAGGATATTCAGCCCCGAACCGCCCCGGGCCGTGAGTCCGGCGTTTTTCGCCAATTTCAGCGCGTATAAATTTTCACAAAATACGTCTTTTATGCCTAAAACGGCCAGTTTTTCCACAATTTTGCCGTTTTCGGTGTCGAAAAACAGGGAAGGAAGTTCTACGCTCAACTTATCCCCATATTTTTCCACAACCTGAGGCTGTTTTTCAACCTCCGACAAGGGGAGAACGATCCTGTCAAAATCGCCCCGGATCTGGGAGATTTTTTCAAATCTCGCCCAAAGCTCCGGCTGTTCGGGGGCCGTGTGAGGCCCGATTTTTACGGGATTTTCAGTGATTTTCCAGGGTTTTGGCGTTCCCCGGGCCGCCGTCAGCTCCTCCAGGGCCTGACGGCGCATGGCGTTGAGAGCCGCCGGGGGCAGGGTCAGACGGGGGGCCGCGTCCAGTGTGATTTGGTTTACATAATAAGGCGTCCCGCCTGTCCGGGAGAGGCTTTTTTGGGCCGTTTCGGGGGTCATTGGGAGGGTCTTTACCCCCTCCGCAGGGGGGCCTATGACCGTGGTGGAAACGTTTTCAGTCACCGCTTTCAGGGCGGTTCCGGCGGGTTGGACGGTGAGGAAAAAGCTCACCGGGACGCTCTGGCGCTCGGCCCGGTAGAGGCCGGCCAGCCGTCCCAGCACCCCCTGGGCGGCGGTCACGTCCTCCCGCTGGCGGGTGCCGAACAGCTCCGTGTCCCGCCGTCCCGTGAGGTAGCCGTCGGTGAAGCCGCTCCGGGAGAACACCGCCCGCAGGGACTCCCTGTCGTAGTCCTCCCCCCTAAGGGCGGCCCGGGCGGCGGTGACGGCGGCGGCCACGTACTCCGGGCGCTTCATGCGGCCCTCGATCTTAAAGGAGGCGACGCCGGCCTCCGCCAAGGCCCTCAGATGGTCAAGGTGCGACATATCCTTCAGGCTCAGGGCGTAGTCCCGCTCCCCGTTGTGGAAGTCCAGCCGACAGGGCTGGGCGCAATAGCCCCGGTTGCCGCTGCGGCCCCCCAGCATGGCGCTGAGGGTACACTGGCCGGAGGCGCACATACAAAGCGCCCCGTGAATGAATACCTCCGTCTCGATGCCGCACCGGGCGGTGATATACTCGATCTCCTTGAGGGTCAGCTCCCGGGCCAGCACCACCCGGGAAAAGCCCAGGTCGGCGGCCAGCCTGGCCCCGTCTAAGTTATGGACGGTCATCTGGGTGGAGGCGTGGCGGGGAAGCGCGGGGCAGAGGTCCCGGAACCGGGCGTTCACCGCCAAATCCTGGACGATCACCGCGTCCGCGCCGGAGGCGGCGATCTCCCTAACGGCGTCGTCCAGGGCGAGCAGCTCCTGATCCATCACCAGGGTGTTCACCGTGACGTGAATCTTCACGCCCCGGACGTGGGCGTAGGAGACGGCCTCCGCCAGTCTTCCGCCGCCGAAGTTCTCCGCGCCCTGGCGGGCGTTGAAGCCGCCGATCCCCAGGTACACCGCGTCCGCGCCGCACCGGGCGGCGGCCATGAGCTGCTCCATGCCGCCGGCGGGGGCCAATATCTCAGGCTCCATCGCTCTCCCTCCTTCTGAGGAAATCGCCAGCCTCCGCCCTTACCGGGCAGGGCAGGTATAAAATCTCGTTGGGGTGGGGCGCGGCCTCCCGGTTTTCCCCCGCTTCGGTGAAGATGGCGGTGACGGGGAAGCTGCGGATTTCCCTACCCGGCGCTAAAATCTCCAGCTCCTGGCCCACCCGGAAGTGGTTGCGCTGGCGCACCCGGAGCAGTCCGTCATGCCAGCCCAGGACGTTCCCCACGAACACGGCCCCGTGGCTGTAAGTGCCGGAGTTGAAGTGGTTCTCCTTTACATAGCCGTGGTAGAAGCCCTGGGCGTAGGGCCGGTGCTTCACCAGCTCCAGCTGGGCGGCGCAGTTGTCCACCGTGTCCGTCCCGTCCAGGGCCATACGGTAGGCCCGGGTGACGGAGGCCACGTAGTAGGCGGTCTTCATGCGGCCCTCGATCTTGAAGGAGGTGATCCCGGCGGCCTGAAGCTCCCCCAGCAGGCGGATACAGTTGAGGTCGTGGGAGCTGAGGAGATAGCTGCGTCCGTCCTCCTCCCTCAAGGGGAAGACCTCGCCGGGGCGCTTTTCCTCCACCAAGGCGTAGCTCCAGCGGCAGGGCTGGGCGCACTCCCCCCGGTTGCCGCTGCGGCCGGAGAGATAGGAGCTTAAAAGGCACCGCCCGGAGTAGGCCATACACATGGCCCCGTGGACGAAGGCCTCCAGCTCCAGGGAGGGCGGGGTCTTGGCCCGGAGCTGGGCTATGTCGTCAACGCTCATCTCCCGGGCCAGGACGATGCGCTTCACGCCCAAATCGTGCCAGGCCCGGGCGGCGGCGTAGTTCATGCAGCTTGCCTGGGTGGACAGGTGGAGCTCCAGCCCGGGCGCGCTTTCGCGCACCGCCGTTAAAACGCCGATGTCGGAGAGGATCGCCGCGTCCACCCCCGCGTCCCGCAAAAAGCGGGCGTACTCCCGGGCGTGGGGGATCTCCTCATTTTTCGCCAGGGAATTCATGGCCACATAGAGCCTTTTTCCGGCGCTGTGCGCCAGCTTCACGGCCTCAAGGAGCGTTTCCCGGTCAAACCCGGCGGATTTTGCCCGAAGCTGCAGCGTCTCGCCGCCGATATACACCGCGTCCGCGCCGAAACGCAGGGCGGCTAGTAGGCTCTCCCTGTCCCCCGCGGGGGCAAGAAGCTCTGTGGACATAGAGGATCACCTGTTTCCTGTTCAAGTGGGATTATACCATACGGTTGGTTATTTGTCAAGTAAAAATATAATAAATTTAATTAATTTTTTGTGAACGGGGGGGTGGGCCGCCGTGGGCGGCGGCCCGTACGGCGTTTAAATCAGATTTCCGGGAATTCGGCGGGCCGCCAAGAGAGGCGGCCCCTACAAGCTCTAACGAAACAGTTCAAATTGACCTTTATATCAGCCCTTTGTGGCGGCGAATGAAGTAGACGGTAAACTCGAAGGCCACCATGCACAGCCAGCCGGCGGCGCAGGCGTAGGCCTCGGCCACGATGCCGTATCGGGGGACGAAGATCAGCACCAAAACGGTGCGGACGGAGATCTGAATGAGGGTGGAGATCAGCACCACGGTCATGGAGCCCAGGCCCCGGAAGAAGCCCTGGATAGCGTTGGTGACGCCGGGGAGGATAAAGAAGAACGCCTTGACGGTGAGGTACTCCACCCCCAGGGAGACGATGGCGGGGCTGTTGTCCGGGGCCAGCAGGCGCATGGCGGGGGCCTTCAGGAGCTGTACGATAAGGAAGATGATGGGGTAATAGACGAAGGCGATGAGCAGGCCCTGGCGGAAGGATTCCCGCACCCGCTCAGGTTTGCCCGCGCCCCGGTTCTGGGCGGCGCAGGTCATGATGGCGCTGCCGTTTGACTGGGTGGGGATCCGGGCGTAGTCGTCCACGCGGCAGGCGTTATTGAAGGCGTCGATGGCGGTGACGCCCTGGAGGTTGATAGTGCTTTGGATCAGCACCTTGCCCACGGGCTGGGCGGCCTGCTGGAGCGCGGTCAGCGCGCCGTTTTTCACCGTCTCCTTCAAAAGCGCCCTGTCCACCTTCAGATCCTCCCGCCGGAGGGACAGGTCGGGGACGCGCCTCTCGATCCACCACACGCACAGCAGCACGGAGACGGCCTCGGCGATCACCGTGGCCAGGCCCGCTCCGGCCACGCCCATGCGCAGAAGCACCACGAACAGCACATCGAGGCAGATATTGACGGCGCAGGAGACGCCCAAAAACCACACGGGGGCCCGGGAATCGCCGATGGCGCGCAGGGCGGAGGAGAGGATATTATACTGGAATGTAAAAAGGAAGCCCACGAAGATGACGCGCAGGTAGGTGAGGGCCTGGGGGAAGGAGCTGGCGGGGGTTTTGATGAGGCGGAGAAGCCCCGGGGCGAAAAGGAACCCCAGCAGGAACACCGCCAGGGAGAAGACGACACCGAACAGGAGGGTGGTGGAGAACTCCCGCCGCAGCTTCTCCCGCTCCCTGGCCCCGTAAAAGCGGCTCATCAGCACCGAGGCGCCGATGCCCATGCCGGAGGCCCCCAGCACCATAACGGTCATGATGGGGTCGCAGACGCTGACCGCCGCCAGGGCGTCCTGGCCCAGATTTTTGCTGATGATGACGGAGTCGGCGGCGTTGTAGGTGAGCTGCATGATGTTGCCCAAAACCATGGGTACCGCGTAGCTCAGCAGGTGGCGGGTCACGGAGCCGCCGGTCATATCGCGTTTTGCCATACTGCGCCTCCTGACGGGCTTACGCTCTCTGGCCGGGGTGATCCCGGTAGTATTTTTTCAGCACCTGGCCGGTGTAGCTCCCGGCACATTCCGCGCAGGCCTCCGGGGGGCCGGTGAAAACCACCTGGCCGCCGCCGTCGCCGCCCTCCGGCCCCAGGTCGATGAGGTGGTCGGCCACCTTGATCACGTCCAGGTTGTGTTCGATGACCACCACGGTGTTCCCCGCGTCCACGAGCCGGTTGAGGACGTCCACCAGCTTGCGGACGTCGTCGGTGTGCAGGCCCGTGGTGGGTTCGTCCAGCACATAGAAGGTGGCACCGGTGCTGCGTTTGGAGAGCTCCGTGGCCAGCTTGACCCGCTGGGCCTCGCCGCCGGACAGGGTGGTGCTGGGCTGGCCCAGCTTGACATAGCCCAGGCCCACGTCCTGGAGGGTGCGGAGGCGGTCGGCGATGCGGGGGACGTTCTCGAAGAAGTCCACGGCCTCGTCCACGGTCATTTCCAGCACCTCGTGGATATTTTTGCCCTTGTAGCGCACCTCCAGGGTCTCGCGGTTGTAACGCTTGCCCTTGCAGACCTCGCAGGGAACGTAGATGTCGGGCAGAAAGTGCATCTCGATCTTGATGAGGCCGTCGCCCTGGCACGCCTCGCACCGTCCGCCCCGGACGTTGAAGCTGAACCGGCCCGCGCCGTAGCCCCGGGCGCGGGCGTCGCCGGTCTGGGCGAACAGGGCGCGGATATCGTTGAATACCCCCGTATAGGTGGCGGGGTTGGAGCGGGGGGAGCGGCCGATGGGGGACTGGTCGATGTCGATGACCTTGTCAAGATGCTCAAGGCCGTATACGCCGGTGTGCTTCCCGGCCCGGATACGGGCCCGGTTCAGCTCGGCGGCCAGGGTCTTGTAAAGCACCTCGGTGACCAGGCTCGATTTGCCGGAGCCGGAGACGCCGGTGACCACGGTGAGCTTGCCCAAGGGGAAGTCCACGTCGATGTTTTTAAGGTTATTTTCGGCAGCGCCCGTGACGCGCAAAACCTTGCCGCTGCCGGGGCGGTGGGCCGCCGGAATGGGAATGAATTTCCGGCCGGAGAGATACTGGCCGGTGATGGAGTTCTCGTCCTTGACGATCTGGGCCGGGGTGCCGGCAAAAACGACCTGGCCGCCGTGGATCCCCGCGCCGGGGCCGATGTCCACGATGTAGTCGGCGGCCAGCATGGTGTCCTCGTCGTGTTCCACCACCAAGAGGGTGTTGCCCAGATCCCGCAGGCGCTCCAGGGTGGCGATGAGCTTGGCGTTGTCCCGCTGGTGGAGGCCGATGGAGGGTTCGTCCAGGATATAGAGGACGCCCATCAGGGAGGAGCCGATCTGGGTGGCCAGACGGATCCGCTGGCTCTCGCCGCCGGACAGGGTGCCGGCGGAGCGGGCCATGGTGAGGTATTGCAGGCCCACGCTCTCCAAAAAGCCCAGGCGCTCCCGGATCTCCTTGAAGATGCGGTCGGCGATCATATGCTCCTTCTCCGTCAGGGTGGGCTGGACCTGGTCCAGAAAGCGCAGGGCGTCGGTAACGGACAGGTCGCAGAAGTCGGCGATGTTCTTGCCCCCCACGGTGACGGCCAGCACCTCGGGCCGCAGGCGCTTGCCGTGGCAGGCGGGGCAGTCGTGGTCGGTCATGTACTGCTCCAGATCCCACTTGGCGTAGATGGAGTTGGACTCCCGGTAGCGGCGCTCCAGGTTGGAGATGATGCCCTCGAAGGGGCGGGTCATGGTGGTGTGGCCCCGGTCCGTGACGTAATTTAAGGTGAGGGCCTCCCCCTTGGTGCCATAGAGCAGAACGTCGATGACCTCGTCGGGCAGATCCCGCAGGGGCGTGTCCAGGCGGAAGTGGTAACGCTTGGACAGGGCGTTGAAGTACATCATGGCGATGGAGTCGTTTTTGATGTTGCCCCAGCCGCTGGCCTGGATACCGCCGTCCAAGATGGACAGGGTCATGTTGGGCATGATGATGCTGGGATCCACCTGGCGCTGGACCCCGAGGCCGGAACACTCCGGGCAGGCCCCCAGGGGGGCGTTGAAGGAGAAGAAGCGGGGGGACATCTCCTCGATGGAGACGCCGCACTCGTCGCAGGCGTAGTTCTGGGAGTAGGTCACGTCCCGGTCCTCCTCCGGCAGATTCACCGTGACGATGCCGCCGGACAGGGCGCAGGCCGTCTCTACGGAGTCCGTCAGGCGCTGCTGAAGGCCCTCCCGCACCACAAGGCGGTCAACGATCACGTCGATGCGGTGCTTTTTGTTCTTTTCAAGGGCGATCTCCTCCTCCAGATCCCGGAGCTGGCCGTCTACGCGCACCCGGACGTAGCCGGAGCGCTTGGCGTCCTCAAAGACCTTGGCGTGTTCGCCCTTGCGGCCGCGGATCACTGGGGCCATGACCATGACGCGCGTCCCCTCCGGGAAGGCCATGATCTGATCCACCATCTGATCCACCGTCTGCTGGCGAATCTCCTTGCCGCATTTGGGGCAGTGGGGGACGCCGATATTGGCATAGAGGAGGCGGAGATAGTCATATATTTCCGTGACAGTCCCCACGGTGGAGCGGGGGTTGTTGTTGGTGGTCTTCTGGTCGATGGAGATGGCCGGGGAGAGGCCGTCGATGGCGTCCACGTCGGGCTTCTCCTTCTGGCCGAGAAACTGACGGGCATAGGCGGAGAGGCTCTCCACATAGCGCCGCTGGCCCTCGGCGTAGATGGTGTCGAAGGCAAGGCTGGATTTGCCGGAGCCGGACAGGCCCGTCAGCACCACCAGCTTGTCACGGGGCAGCTCCAGGTCGATGTTCTTCAGGTTGTTCTCCCTGGCCCCGCGGATATGGATACTGTCACGCATAAAATTCGCCTCGCAGGAAAAAAGATAAAATAAAAGGGTACGCCGCGGCTGATTTCAGCCGTAAATTTTATTATATCATATAAGAGAGGAAAAATAAAGTTCTTATTCCGAGAAGATTTTTTGCCTGATTTTTAGAATATTCTTATTTTTGTCATGAAATGGACATAAAATCAGTTTAAGATAGCAGAAGAATCAAATTGGGGGCAAAGCCCCAAAGGAGAGACCCTATATGACCTTTGAAGAAAACGAAAATCCCACCGGGCAGGACCCTGTTTACGGCGCGGAGAACCGGCCTGACGCGGCGCCGGAGGAACAGCCCTCCGTCCAGCCCCAGGACGCGGCCCCGTCCCGCGTGCCGCCGGTGCAGTCCTATGTGGATCAGCGGGAGAGCTGGCGGGACCCCTCCTATGAGGCGGCCTCCAGCGGCGAGGGGGCCTACTCCCCCGGCCGGTACGCCTACGGCGCCCAGAGCTGGCAGCAGCCCGCCCAGAAGCCGGAAAAGCCCAAAAAGCCCAGGAAAAAGCACGGCTTTTTGAAGGCCGTCTGCCTTGTCATCATCTGCGCCCTTGTCTCCGGACTTTGCAGCTGGGCCGTGGTGGACTATATGCTGGACCACAACCAGCTCCAGGGCGGCGGAAAGCAGGTGGTCATCAACCAGGCCAGCTCCATCTCCGGCACCCAGTCCGACGTGCCCGCCGCCAACCCCGACGGCGGGGCGCTGACGGGCAACCAAATCTATGAGCTGGGCCGGAAGCAGGTGGTGGGCGTCAACACCAGCCAGACCATCAACATCTTCGGCCAGACCACCACCCGCGCCGTGTCCGGCTCCGGGTTCATCATCAGTGAGGACGGCTATATCCTCACCAACTACCACGTCATCAGCTACGCCGTGGTCTACGGCGGGGAGCTGACCGTCCTCATGGAGAACGGCACCAAATATCCCGCCGAGGTGGTGGGCTTTATGGAGTCCAACGACGTGGCCGTCATCAAGATCGACGCCAACGGCCTGTCCCCCGTGACCCTGGGCGACTCCGACAAGATGCTGGTGGGCGAGTGGGTCTACGCCATCGGCAACCCCCTGGGGGAGCTGGAGTACACCATGACCCCCGGTATCGTCAGCGCCCGTGACAGGGTGATCACCACCAACGACGACATCACCGGCAACGCCACGTCCATCAATATGTTCCAGATCTCCGCCGCCGTCAACCACGGCAACTCCGGCGGCCCGGTGTATAACGCCCGGGGCGAGGTCATCGGCATCGTCACCGCCAAGTACGCCGACGCGGAGGAGGGCATCGAGAGTTTGGGCTTCGCCATTCCCATCAATGACGCCATCAACATCGCCACGCAGCTTATCGAGACGGGCTATGTAGCCGGGGCAGGCCTGGGGATCCAGGGCACCGACACCGACCAGCTTTACAGGCCCTTTGCCATTGAGACCTATAACATTCCCAGCGGGTGCTGCGTCACTACGGTGGATCCCGGCTCCGCCGCCGAGGCCGCCGGGCTGAAGGTGGGCGACATCATCACCGCCTTTGGCGATAAGCCCGTCACCAGCATGAGCGACTTGAAGCTGGCCCTCCGGCGGTACGCCCCCGGCGACGTGGAGAAGATGACCGTCTACCGCCTGGGCGCCAACCTGACCGGGGAGACGCTGGAGCTGACCGTCACCCTCCAGGAGCGCGTGGAGGAGACGACCTCCGACCAGCAGCAGAACAACCAGAATCAGGGCGGCTCCACGAACCCCCTGTGGCCCTGGTGGAACTGAGAAACAAAGCAATACGACAGTTGGATACCCGGTTTGAAGCGGATTCAGGCCGGGTATTCTTTTTGGGGGAGTGGTTTGAATTATATCATATTATTGAGGGTCTGTCAAGTATAAATGTGATAAAAATAATTAATTTTTTGTGAATGGGGGATTGTGCGTTGGGGGTGGGCCGCCGTGGGCGGCGGCCCGTACGGCGGTTAAATTAAATTCCCCGGAAATACGGCGGGCCGCCTGGAGAGGCGGCCCCTACAAGCCCTGATGAAAGATTTTGCGAAAATAACGCATAAATTCCCCTTAAAAACCGTAGGGGCGGGTTCAAAACCCGCCCGCGATTTTACGAAAAGCTTTCCTATAAGTTGTAGGGGCCGCCTCTCTTGGCGGCCCGGCATTTTTCAATACGCGGCGAAGCCGCAACCTTTTTGGGGGAGGCGGAATCGAAATTCGATTGGCGGGCCGGCCGGGTGTCCGGCCCGTACGGCGGTTAAGGGAAGATTGCCGGGAATACGGCGGGACGCCTGGAGAGGCGGCCCCTACTTTATAGTAAATCCCGGCGGACGTAGACCTGGGCGGGGAGGATATCGGATAGCTGGATCAGGAAGGCGGAGACGTCGTTTTTATAATCGGCCCGGAGGCGGGTGGAGGGGGGCGGCGTGACCCGGGGGAGGCTGACGGTGACGGAGGCCCCGTGGCCCCAGACGCTCTCCATCACGGCGCTGCCGCCGTGCATGGCGGCCACCCGCCGGACGATGCCCAGGCCCAGGCCAGCGCCGGCCTGGGGCTCCAGCTCCCGGGACGGGGAGGCGTAGGCGTTGAACACGTCCCCCAGAAGCTCGGGCCGGACGCCCCGGCCGTCGTCGGCGACGGTGATCCACAGGCTCGTTTTGCCCTGCCGCACGGAGACGGTGACGGTACTGCCGGGGCCGGCGTATTTCAGGGCGTTGGAAAAAAGCTGCATCAGCGCAAGCTCAATGAGCCGCCCGTCGGCCATGACGGGGATTAGCTCCGGGCCGCAGTCGCAGACGATGCTGGGGCGCTCCGGGGCCATCAGCTCCGTCACCGTGGCGGCCACGTCCTCCACCAAGCGGCGCAGATCCAGGGCGGCGGGTTGGGGTTCGCTGTCCAGGCCGCAGAACACCCGGGCGAAGTTGTCGGCCATACGGGCCATGATGCAGGCGGATTTGTCGCTTCTGGCCACGCTCATGGCGAAGGCCGGGGGGACGCTGTCCAGGCGGTCGTACATCAGGGAGATGGCGGTCAGGGCCGTGCCTACGCCGGAACGGATATGGGCCGTGAACAGGCCCAGGGCCCGGCGGGAGGCGTCGCTGTCCGGCGGCTGGGGCCTCAGCGTGACGATCCGCCGCTCCCCCTGGCCGGAGGCCAGGACGGTGTAGAGGCCCCGGCCCAGTCTGACGGCTCCGGCGGCCTGGCCGGAGGCGGGGGCCAGCAGGCCCGGGTCGAAGATCTCCGCCGCCGGACGGCCGGTGAGATCCTCCATCAAAGCCCGCCGGGCGGCCTGGTTCTCATAGGCGACGATCCCGTTCTCCACCGCCAGCACCGGCTCCGGCAGGGCGTCCAGCAGGGTATATTCCTGTTTTTCGATACTATCCATTCCCCCACGCCCCTTCCTCGGGGCTCCTCCCGCTTATTTATCTATACATAGTATGCCACTCGCCGCCGCGCTGATTCCCATATGGCGCGGGGCGGCGGGCCGGGGCCGCTTTACGCGGGCTTTTCCGGGCGGGGCGGCCCGCGCCGCCCCCCGGGGCCTCTTGCCATGATAACAGAAAATCCCCCCGATTGCAACGCGGATTTGGCATTTTTGAAAAAGTTCGCCTTATCTTAGAAAAAACTCTTTATTTTTTCCGCGGACGGGTTTATAATAATATCGTTAAAAAAGTGCCAAAGGAAAGACGGGTATCCGGCACTTTTTGCCACGAATTACCTATGAAAAATTTATTTTTTGGAGGTCTTTAAAATGAGCATCAAAATTGGTATCAACGGTTTCGGGCGTATCGGCCGTCTGGTGTTCCGCGCCAGCCTCGATCACCCCAATGTTGAGGTCGTGGGCATCAACGACCTCATCACCCCCGACTACATGGAGTATATGCTGAAGTATGACACCATCCATGGCCGGTTCGAGGGCACCGTCTCCCACACCGATCACTCCATCATCGTCAACGGCAAGGAGATCGCCGTCTTCTGCGAGAAGGATCCCGCCAATCTGCCCTGGGGCCAGGTGGGCGCCGAGTACGTCGTGGAATCCACCGGTATCTTCCTGACCAAGGAGAAGGCCTCCGCTCACCTGAAGGGCGGCGCCAAGAAGGTCGTCATGTCCGCTCCCTCCAAGGACGACACCCCCATGTTCGTCATGGGCGTCAACAACAAGACCTACACCAAGGACATGGACTATGTGTCCAACGCCTCCTGCACCACCAACTGCCTGGCCCCCATCGCCAAGGTCCTGAACGACAAGTTCGGCATCAAGGAAGGCCTTATGACCACCGTCCACTCCACCACCGCCACCCAGAAGACCGTTGACGGCGTGTCCTCCAAGGACTGGCGCGGCGGCCGTGCCGCTGCCGGCAACATCATCCCCAGCACCACCGGCGCCGCCAAGGCCGTGGGCAAGGTCATCCCCTCCCTCAACGGCAAGCTGACCGGTATCTCCATGCGCGTCCCCACCCTGGACGTGTCCGTGGTTGACCTGACCGCCAACCTGGAGAAGCCCGCCACCAAGGCCGACATCTGCGCCGCCATGAAGGAGGCCGCCGAGGGCGAGCTGAAGGGTGTTCTGGGCTACACCGAGGACGCCGTCGTCTCCAGCGACTTCATCCATGATTCCCACACCTCCATCTTCGATGCCAACGCCGGCGTGTATCTGACCGACACCTTCGTGAAGGTCGTCGCCTGGTACGACAACGAGTGGGGTTACAGCAACAAGGTCGTCGATCTCATCGAGTATATGTATACCGTCGATCACGCTGAGTAAGCTTCCCCCAATAAGCAGCGACCCCCGGAGCGAAAGCTCCGGGGGATTTTTTTGGTTTAGGATTGTGTTTTGCAAAAAGATGTGATAACATAGGGTTGCCACACAAATCAAATAACGCCCAAGGAATAACTGTACCCATTTGGGAGAAAGAATAACTGCGGTAAAAACGCGGCCCTTACTTCTTTCTCCCTCTGGGCGTTGAAGATTTGTGTGGCAACAAATGGGATCACGCGTTTTTCGGTGTGTGGTTCCGTTTGGAGCCACACACTTTTTTATTTTGGAGGGATAAAGATGACACCGGAGGAGATCAAAGAGTATTTGGGTACGATGGTGGAGGTTGAAAAGGAGTGTTATCTGCACGAAAGGCTGTTGCAGACGCTGAAAAAGCGAATTGCCTCATTGGGGCAACCCAAAAAATTTACTGCTCCTGTCAAAAGAAAAAAGCCTAGTGGAGAGTCACTTACACTTTCGACCGGCTTTGGGGGCGCTATGTTAGGTTTAGTGGGCGGATTTGTCGTTGGAGTCATTTCAGATATTACTATTGATGATGGAATGACCTGGGGGGTTATTATCTTGGGCATTTTAGGTCTCGTAATAGGCTTTATTTCTGATGCTTCCGATGACAAGAAAAAAGAAGAACAAATTCAACTTGAATATGATTCTGCTATTCAAAATTATAACCAACTGGTTGAAGCAGATAAAATTCGAACCGACAAAGAGAATAAGGCATTAGTCTATTTGAATCATGAATACACCACACTTCAGAAAAGCTATAACACATTGAAAGATACACGGGCCAAATTGTACGGTATGAATATAATCTTCGAAAAGTACCGGTGCTTTACCGCTGTTTCGTCCCTTTACGAATACTTCTGTGCCGGCCGGTACACCACGCTCGGTGAGGCGTATAATCAGCTGGAGCTGGAGGCGAGGCTCGACAGAATATCCCTTCAGCTCAATGTGGTCATCGCCAAGCTTGAGCAAATCAAGGAAAACCAATATACGATATATTCCGCAATCACCGACGCGAATACCAGGCTTAATTCCCTCATCCAATCAAGCAGCCGCATAGAGGCCGGGGTCAGGAATTTGCAGCTGCAGGGCGAGGAATTGAACGCGCGAGTTGCCGGATTGCAGGCCACATCGGATCTGAACCTCTACATCAACGCTATGAACAACCAGGAGCTTTCGTATATGAGGCGCTGGATGACATATTAATTTGACTTGCGTAGAATCGTTCCACCGCATTTTATGATGTAACCGCTTTTTCAATCGCGCAGGTACACCGTGGACAAAAAATTAAAAATCCCGCCCGGTGGGCGGGATTTTTTGGAAGGCCGCTTGTCAGTTCAAAAGGAGACGTCAGACGGCGGCGAAGCCGGTCTCCAGGTCGGCGATGATGTCGTCGATATGCTCCGTGCCGATACTGAGGCGTATGGTACCCTGGGTGATGCCCTGGTCGGCAAGCTCCTCATCGTTCAGCTGGCTGTGGGTGGTGGAGGCCGGGTGGATCACCAGGCTCTTCACGTCCGCCACGTTGGCCAGGAGGGAGAAAATCTTCAGGCTGTCGATGAATCGGAACGCCGCCTCCTTGCCGCCCTTGATCTCAAAGGTGAAGATGGAGCCGCCGCCGTTGGGGAAGTATTTCTCATAAAGGGCGTGCTGGGGGTGGTCGGGAAGGCTGGGGTGATTTACCTTGGCTACCTTCGGGTGCTTTGAAAGGTACTCCACCACCTTCTTGGTGTTCTCGGCGTGGCGCTCCAGCCGCAGGGACAGAGTCTCCACGCCCTGGAGGAGCAGGAAGGCGTTGAACGGGCTGATGGTGGCGCCGGTGTCCCGCAGGAGGATCGCCCGGATATAGGTGACGAAGGCGGCGGGGCCCACCGCGTCGGCGAAGGATATGCCGTGGTAGCTGGGGTTGGGGGCGGCGATGGGGGCGTAGTTTCCGCTGGCCTTCCAGTCGAACTTGCCGCTGTCCACGATGATGCCGCCCAGGGTGGTGCCGTGGCCGCCCAGGAACTTGGTGGCGGAGTGGACCACGATATCCGCGCCGTGTTCGATGGGGCGAATGAGGTAGGGGGTGCCGAAGGTGTTGTCGATGACCAGGGGCAGGCCGTGGGCGTGGGCGATGAGGGCCAGGGCGTCGATATCGGGGATATCGGAGTTGGGGTTGCCCAAAGTCTCGATGAAGATGGCGCGGGTGTTGGGCCTGATGGCGGCGGTGACCTGGTTGAGATCGTGGATATCCACGAAGGTGGCCGTCACGCCGTAGAGGGGGAGGGTGTGGGCCAGCAGGTTGTAGCTGCCGCCGTAGATGGTCTTTTGGGCCACGATATGGCCGCCCTGCTGGGCCAGGGCCTCCAGGGTGTAGGTGATGGCCGCCGCGCCGGAGGCCACCGCCAGAGCCGCCACGCCGCCCTCCAGGGCCGCTACGCGCTTTTCCAGCACGTCCTGGGTGGAGTTGGTGAGCCGGCCGTAGATGTTGCCGGGGTCGGCCAGACCGAAGCGGTCGGCGGCGTGCTGGCAGTTGTGGAACACGTAAGAAGTGGTCTGGTAGATGGGGACGGCGCGGGAATCGGTGGCGGGGTCGGCCTGCTCCTGGCCCACGTGGAGCTGGAGCGTCTCGAATTTATAGTCAGACATGATATGTACCTCTCTTAAAGCTTATTTTTTCAGGGTGGAAGGGCGCGGAGGGGTACACATTCGCCCGAAGCGGAAATTGGCCCGAAGCTGGGACTCCAGCGTAAAGGTCATGGCTGTCATCTCCTGTTAATTTCCTACTTGTTCGGTAGGTTAGTATGATTATAGTACGGCGGCAGGGCGTTGTCAAGGGGGCGGGAGAAAAAATTTTCACAAAAAACGCCTCCCTTTTCGGGGAGGCGTTTTTGCGCTGGTATGGCGGCGGGTTATCGGCCCTGGATCTGCCCGGAGATCTCCCCCAGGGCGCGGGCGGTCTCCACGGTCAGGGCGGCGGTTTGGGCGATGTCCCCCAGGGAGATCATGCCCACCAGCCGGCCGCTTTCGGTGACGGGGAGGCGGCGCACCTGGCCCCGGCCCATCAGCTCGGCGGCACGCTCCGCGTCCTCGCCGGGGTTCACGGAGATGACGCCCCTGGTCATCAGGTCGCCCACCGGCGTATTCTCCGGGTCGTCCCCCGCCGCGACGCATCGGGTGACGATGTCACGGTCGGTGATGACGCCGTGGACACGGCCGTTCTCGTCGCACACGGGGAGCGAGCCGATGTTGTGGCGGCTGAGCAGCCGCGCGGCCAGGCCGGCGCTCTCCTCCGGCGTGACGGAGACGGTGGAATCGGTCATAAGCTCGGATACCTTCATATGTTTACCCTCCTATATCCCTTATTATGGCCGGGACGGCGGGAAATTATAATACTAAAAGCCCGGGGCGGGGAAAATCGGTTGCCACCGGGGAGATTCCGCTGTATAATAGAAAAAACGCAAAGGAGGCGGCGGAGACGGAGGCGGAGAGGTATATGCGGGAGGCCCTGGCGCTGGCGCGGGAGGCCGCCCTGGCCGGGGAAACGCCTGTGGGGGCGGTGGTCGTGGACGCTCAGGGGCGGATCGTGGGCCGGGGGCGCAACCGCACGGAGGAAATAGACGCCACCTGCCACGCGGAGACGGAGGCGATCCGGGACGCCTCCGCCAAGCTGGGCTGGCGGCTGGGGGGCTGCTGCCTGGTGGTCACCATGGAGCCATGCCCCATGTGCGCCGGGGCGATCCTGAACGCCCGGTTGGACGCCGTCTATTACGGCGCCCGAGACAGCCGGGCCGGGGCCTGCGGAGGGGTGTTTAACCTGTTCATGGAGCCGCTGGACCGGCGCGTGAGGGTCTACGGGGGGATCCTGGAGGCGGAGTGCCGGGAGCTTCTGGGGGACTTCTTCAGGCAAAAGCGACAAGCTTGAAACGACGGGAGGCGAACCCGCGTGGGTCGCCTCCCGTACCTTATTATTAATTCTAAGATCGTAAGGAAAAAGGTTCCCCCGCCGGACGAAAGTCCGGCGGGGGAAGGGTAGAGAAAAGGGAAAGGAAAAAATCGGTTTTACTCGGCGGCCAGCTCTACCGCCAGGAAGGCCTCGCCTGTGGGGTCGGGGGCGTCGAGCCTGACGGCCTCGACCCGGTGGGCTTCAAAAAGGGCCTCCGGCACGTCATAGCCCCGGTCGCCGTTGGAGAAGATATAGTCCGGGGCGGTCTCCGCGATGTCGGCGGGAAGCTCCCGGAAGTAGGCCACGGCCCGGAGGCCGGTGAGGTCTGCAACGCTGTCAAGGGCGGCGGGCTGGCCGGGGAGGCCGATCTTGGTGTCGGGGAAGAGGCTGACGGGCGTGCCAGTATCGTTGGTGTAGGCGGCGATGCCGCCGTCGGGAGCCGGCGTTTTCCCGCCGTGGGGCAGGAAGGCCACGGCCAATGCCGCGGCGGCGGCCAGGAAGGCCGCCATGACGCCGGTGCGGCGGGTCTTCGACCTCCTTCGCGCGCGCTCCGCCCGCTCCACGCCCTCCATGACGCCCCGCAACAGGGCCTCCGGGGGGGCTTTTTCCAGGCTCAGCGTATCGTGGACGCCGGTGAGAACGTCCAGAAGCTCCCGGCAGGACTCACATTCCTCCAGGTGGCCGCGAAGCCGCTCCTCGCCGGCTTCGTCCAGCGCGCCGTCAAGATGCAGGCTGATAAGCTCCTCAAAGTGTTCATGGTCACTCATGACGCCGCGCCTCCTTTTCACTGTTCTGCCATTTTGACTGTGTATCAAAGGAAATTGTTCCACGTTTTTTCAAAATTTCCGCCAGCGCCGCCCTGGCCCTGGCCAGGCGGGATTTGACGGTACCCTCCTCCAGCCTCAGCGCCACGGCGATGTCCGCGTAGCTCATCTGCCGGTACTCCCGCATCAGGAGGATCCGGCGCTTGTCCTCGTCCAGCGCCAGCACCGCCTCCCGCACGGCCTCCAGCCGCTCCCGCCGCTCCACCTGCTCGTCCGGCGTGGGGCCGTCGTCGGGCATATCCGGCACGGCTCCGTCCCCGTCCGCAGACAGGGACACCAGCCGGCCCCGGTGGGATTTTTTGATGATGTCCATGCTGGCGTTGTAGGTGAGCCGGTACAGCCACACCGACAGGCGGCTCTCGCCCCGGAAGGTGCGGAGGTTCTGGTACGCCTTCAGGAAAGCGTCCTGGGAGGCGTCCAGGGCGTCCTGCTCGCTGCCCGTCAGCTTGTAGGCCAGGTTGTAGACGTTCTTCTGATGCTCCCGCACGATCCGCTCGAAGGCGGCGGCGTCCCCTGACGACGCGGCCCGCACGGTCCGCAGCTCCTCCTCAACCGTCACGCTCTCCCCTCCTCTCCTGATCCCGCAGGAAGTCAAGCACGTCCCGCGCGGCGGCCTCCACGTCCGCAAGCGTCTCCACGGACATGATCTGCCGGCGGAAAAAGGCCGCCCGGGGCATCCCGTGGAGGTACCAGGCCAGGTGCTTTCTGGCCTCCAGGCAGGCGGACTTCTCCCCCACATGGGCGCTGGCCGTCCTGACCTGCTCCAAGGCGGTCAATATACGCTGGGCGTAGTCCGGCGGCGCGGGGATCTCCCGGCCCTCCAGGGCCGCTTTCGCCTGGGCGAAAAGCCAGGGATAGCCCTGACAGCCCCGGCCGATCATCACCCCGGCTGCCCCGGTGACCTTTAGTATGCGCACGGCGTCCTGGGCCGTAAACACGTCGCCGTTGGCAAATACAGGGATCGACACGGCCTCCGCCACCTGCCTGATGGCCTCCCAGTCGGCGCGGCCGGAGTACATCTGCTGGCGCGTCCTGCCGTGGACCGTGACGGCGGCGGCCCCGGCGGCCTCGCACATTTTGGCAAATTCCACGCAGTTGACGCTCCCCGCGTCCCAGCCCTTGCGGAGCTTCACCGTTACGGGCCGGTCGGAATTCCTTACCACCGATTCGATGATTTTTTGCGCCAGCTCCGGCGTTTTCATCAGCGCAGAGCCGTCCCCGGCGTTGACGATCTTCCCCATGGGACAGCCCATGTTGATGTCGATAACGTCACAGCCGGAGAGCCGCCCCGCCTTGTCCGCCGCCTCGCCCATGCAGACGGGATCGGAGCCGAAGATCTGCACGGCGGCGGGGTGTTCCCCGGGGCCAAGCTCCAAAAGGCGGAGGGATTTTTTGTCCTGGTGCATCAGCGCCATGGCGGAGACCATCTCCGTGACGGTGTAGCCCGCGCCCTGGGCGCGGCATATGCCCCGGAAGGCCACGTCCGTGACCCCGGCCATAGGCGCCAGCGCCAGCCGGGTATGGACGGGTACAGCGCCTATGTTCACGGTCAACCCTCCCCTTTGGATCGTATAGCGTATTGTACGAAATTTTGGGGCAAATGTCAAGGGCGGGGGCCTTGGGGCATGGAGAAAAAGGGGCGGATCGCGCGGGATTTTCCGGGCCGCCGCGCCGGGGGAGCGGACTTGATTTTCAGGCGGGATTTTTCGTGATTTCCGCTTGCAATTTAGGCTGTGGTATGGTATCTTAAAATAAGAATCATTCCTGATAGGGGGGACAGCCTTGAGCGCCGCGAGAAAGAGCGTAAAGCGTGACGCCATTCTGGCCCTTTTGCGCAAGGTACACTGTCACCCCACGGCGGAGTGGGTACACAGCGAGCTTCGCAAGACCTATCCCGATCTGAGCCTGGGAACCGTCTATCGGAACCTCCGTCTTTTGGCCGGCGCGGGCCTTATCCGCAGTGTCGGCGTGGTGGACGGGCAGGAGCGGTTTGACGGGGATCTCTCCGCCCACGGGCATTTTGTGTGCAGTGGCTGCGGCGCCGTGCTGGACGTGGCGCTGCCGGAGATGGATCTGGAGCGGCTCGCCGACGGCCCCCACGGCCACATGACGGGGGTGGAGGTGCGCATGACCGGCCTGTGCCGGGAGTGCCTTGACAGGGATATACAGCCCTGAGCTGTATATATATTTTTCATTCTACAAATGGAGGTATATGTTATGAAGAAGTGGGTTTGCCCCGTATGCGGTTACGTCTATGAGGGGGAGAATCCTCCCGAGTCCTGCCCGGTCTGCAAGGTTCCCGGCAGTAAGTTCACCGAGATGAAGAGCGACGCCAAGCTGGCCGCCGAGCATGAGTTTGGCATCTACGCCAAGACCGTGAAGAACAACCCCGACATCTCCGAGGCGGACAAGAAGTACATTCACGAGCAGCTCATGGCCAACTTCCAGGGCGAGTGCAGTGAGGTGGGTATGTATCTGTGCATGGCCCGCATCGCCCACAGGGAGGGCTACCCTGAGGTGGGCCTCTACTGGGAGAAGGCCGCCTTCGAGGAGGCGGAGCACGCCGCCAAGTTCGCCGAGCTTTTGGGCAGCGACCTGGAGCCCAACATGACCGACAGCACCAAGAAGAATCTGGCCTGGCGCGTGGACTGCGAGTTTGGCGCTACCCAGGGCAAGTTCGACCTGGCCGCCTGCGCCAAGAAGAACGGCCTTGACGCTATCCACGACACCGTCCATGAGATGGCCCGTGACGAGGCCCGCCACGGCAAGGCCCTGAAGGGACTGCTGGAGCGGTATTTTAAATGATTCCCGCATGGCCCTCCGGGTGGAGGGCCTTTTTCGTAAAAGGCAATCCCGTCGGGCCGGACGGCCCCGGGGAACCTGAACAAACCTGTCGAAAATGGCTCGATCTGCGTTTTATGACAAACTGAATTTGCGAGGAGGATCTTTCTATGGGAGAGCTTACAGGAAAAACCGTGATCATCACCGGCGGCGGCAGGGCCACCCTCAAAGACGGCTCCGCCGGATCCATCGGCTACGGCATCGCCATCGCCTTCGCCAAGGAGGGGGCCAATCTGGTCATCACGGGCCGCAATGTGAAGAAGCTGACCGACGCCCAGGAGGAGCTGGAGCGGCTTTACGGCATCAAGGTTCTGCCTGTCCAGGCGGACATCAACGCCGGGGCCGACAACGAGGGGGCCGTGAAGAAGGTGGTGGACGCCGCCATCGCGGCGTTTGGCCGCATCGACGTGCTGATCAACAACGCCCAGGCCTCCGCCTCCGGGGTGACGCTGGCCGACCACACCACGGAGCAGTTTGACCTGGCCATCTACTCCGGCCTTTACAGCGCCTTCTACTATATGAAGGCCTGCTACCCCTATCTCAAGGAGGCCAAGGGCAGCGTTATCAACTTCGCCTCCGGCGCGGGGCTTTTCGGCAACTACGGCCAGTGCGCCTACGCCGCCGCCAAGGAGGGCATACGGGGCCTGACCCGGGTGGCCGCCACCGAATGGGGCAAGGACGGCATCAACGTCAACGTCATCTGCCCCCTGGCCTGGACGGCCCAGTTGGAGAACTTCCAGGACGCCTATCCCGAGGCCTTTAAGGCCAACGTCCATATGCCGCCCATGGGCCACTACGGCAACCCCGAGACGGAGATCGGGCGGGTGTGCGTACAGCTTTCAAAGCAGGACTTCAAGTACCTCTCCGGCGAGACCCTGACCCTGGAGGGCGGCATGGGCCTGAGGCCGTAAGGAATAAGGTGTTTTTTCCGACGTACATGCCGCCGGAAAAACGCTCGATTTGAGTTTTTTGACAAACTAAATCACCGGGCAGGACACTGCCCGGTGATTTTTCGTAATTCAGTCAGGTAAGCAGGCGGGAATAGACGGTTCCCATCTGGTGAGAAGGCTCGACGGCCAAGGTCTCCTTTAAGAACACGGCGGCTTTTGTGACGTTTCCAAGGCCCAGGTTCCCCAGGGCCATGAGGTAGTTGCAGTGGGCGCGGTTCCTGGCGGTGTAGTCCTCGTCGAAAATGAGGAAATCTGGCAGGGACACGGCGAAATACTCGATCTTCCCCTCGTCCTCCAGATGCCGCTCGCCGTAGTCGATGAGCCGGTAGAACCTGGAGCGGGCGGCCCGGATATTCCCCAGCTTCAACCACGCCAAGCCTTGGTAGAGGATCATGTCCGCCGGCTGGTCGTTGTAATACATGGCCCCCGCCGGTTCGTCGGTGCCGGTGGTGGCGCGCTGGTAGCATGACTGCGCCTCCCCGGTTTTCCCCTGCCCCTCCAGGGCCAGGCCCAGATGGTAATAAATGTGGTTGTCCTTTGTGCCTTCAAGCCTGCCCTCGCCGAGATTTTCGGGGTAGACAAGGGCTTCGCGCAGGAGCTTTTCGGCGTCGGCAAAACGCCGCTCCCCCAAAGCCTTCCGGGCCATCTGCAGCAGGGCCAGGGTATACTGGGCGGTGATCTTCCCCTCGCCGCCCTCCCAGGGGTGGAAGCGGCGGGACATCATGAGATCGTAGGCCCGCTCATGCTCCCCGCACAGATTCACCAGCGTCACGTACTCCACAAAGAGGTCGTCCCGGCCGCCGAGAAGGGCCTTGTGCGCTTCGTACTTTTTGAGCCTGTCCTCAAAGCTCCGGCCCAGCTTTTTATAGAGCTGGTCAAGCTCCAAAAACACCCGCGCGTCCGTCTCATCAAGGGAGAAGGCCCGCTCCATCGCCGCCTTTGCCTTTTCGGGGTCGTGGAGCTTGTTGTAATAGACCAGGGACAGATTCCGCCAGACCGTGGGGAAGTCCGGCGCGTTCTCCGCCGCCAGCTCCCAGCAGGCCAGGGCCTCCCGCCACTGGAGCCGGTCATACCAGAGGCACCCCAAATAGTAGGGGGCGCGGGCGCGGCAACCGTTTTCCATAGCGAAGCGGAGTACGGCGATGTCCTCCGGCTTGTTGGGGAAGCAGTAGTCCGTGGGCGCGGCCTCGGCGGAGGCTAAAAGCTCCCTCGCCGCGTCCCCTTTCCCAAGCCTGTCCGCGTAATAGGCCCGGTAGTACCACAGCATGGGGTAGTCCTCCCCACAACGCTCCAGCACCCCCAGCGCCTCCTCATACGCGCCCAACGCGGCGTAGTCGCGGGCGGTCATCAGGATATTTTCACGGAAACCGCGCATCCGATCGGCAAGCTCCGCGCCGTCCGCAAGCCCCAGGAGAACCTTCTCATAGCCGGAGACGAAATCGAAGGGATCCAGCGCCAGATTCTCCTCCACCCACCGGGCGGCAGTCCCGGCGCGGCCCAGCTTTCGCAGAAGATACGCCTTCAGCCCGCGGGCCCTGACGTTGTGGGCGTTTTTCACCAGCGACCGCTCGATATGCTCCAAGGCCCGGTCAAGCCGCCCGCCCCGGGCGTCGATGGCCGCCAGCCAGTAGAAGCTCATCTCCTGCTGCTCGCTGGTCCAGACGGCCTTGTAGAAGGCGTCGTAGGCCTCGGCCTCCCGGCCCTGAACCAGCAGGTCAAGCCCCAGCAGGTAGTATGTCTCGCTGTTGTACGGGTTGGGGTTCCGCTCCGTCAGCCGCTCCAGGGCCTTGCGGAAATAGGGTTCCGCCTTTTTAAACTGACCCCGCCGCAGGAGAAGCTGGCCGTAGGCGTTGTTCAGGCGGATATCGCCGGGGTCGCGCTTCAGGCCCTCCAGGTAGTAGGGATCCGGCAGATAAGTGGCGTGGCGGTACTGCTCGATGTGCTGTCCCGTCAGCAGAAGCTCCTCGTTGGTGCGGTATTCCTCCGGCTCCCTGGCCGCCCTGGCGGGTTCGGGGAGCTTGGGGATCTCCCGCTTTTCAGGCCGGTATTCCACCAGACAGCGCCCTTCCGCCAGAACGGCGAGGTGCAGCTCCTCCTCAGGCACGCCGCCCACGGGAACGGTTTTTTCGTAAATATCCGTCGGGGAGAGCCTCGCCGTCTCGTCCAGCACTGTTTTGTCCTTGGCCGTGAGGACGATCCGGGCGTTTTCAAAGGCCCGCGTGGCGTAGGCGACGACCCGGGCCTCCCCGTTCTCCACCGACAAGTGAATCGCCGCGTCGGTGGTGGCGTTTTTGACCTGGCCCACGGCCTTGTAGGGCATGAAGTACTGCCGGAACACCTTCTCCTCAAAGGGCTTGAGCCAGGTAAAATCCGGCTGGTTGTCGGTGTATACGCCGGTCATCAGCTCCACATAGGGGCCGTCGGAATCCGTCAGGTTCCGATCCCAGGCCTTTCCGAAATCCCCACAGCCCCAGGTCCACTGCTTCTTGCCCGGGGAGATGTGGTGATCCGCCACATGGAGGATACCCGCGCCCACGCCGTAGTCATAGCCGCCCACGAAGTCGTACTTTGACTTCTCCGCCATGTAGGAGGTGGGGACGGGGATATTTTTATAGCGGGAGATGTCCACGCCCTCGCTGTAATCCTTCTTATAATAGACGCCTGTGGCGATGGGGAACCGGCTTACGTCCCGTTTGCCGTGATCCATCACCGCGTGGACATCCGGCGGGAACACGGATTGGGTGTTGTCGTTGACGGCTACCGCGGGGTTTGCCCACCAGAGGAAAGTCTGGGGCAGGCCCGTCCCGTTATAGAGCTGGCCGGTGATCTCGATATACGCCCGGCCCGGGTAGAGGGCGATCTTCGTCAGGGCGCTGGTGCCATACATGCGGTCGGTGTCGTGCAGCAGCACCGCCGCCGAGCCGTCCTCGCCGCTTGACGTGGTGAACTCCACCGGCAAAAAGGTGGTGGGACGGTGGTGCTGGGGCCAGTTGAACTCGATGCCGCCGGAGATCCACGGCCCCGTCAGGCCCACCAGGGCCGGTTTTATGACGTGATTATAATAGACGAAATCATAGCCGTTGGTCTTGTCCAGCGCCCGCTGGATCCGCCCGCCCAGCTCCGGCAGGATCATCACCCGCAGATATTCATTCTCCAGGAAAACGGCGGTATAGTCCCTGTCCCGCTTCGTGTCGCTGATGCTCTCCACGGTGGGATAGGGGTAGACCTTCCCGGAGCTGCCCTGATAAACACGCTTGTCCAGGAAAATGGGGTTCTTCTCCGCCGGGCCGATCTCATAGGTGGGGATCGTCACCTTTTCCGCCCAGACCTTTGCTGATTCCATAAGCGCACCTCCACAGCGTTGCGTTTGGCTCCATACTGCCAATTATACACCAGGCGAGGGGAAAAAGCATTAGCCTCAGTTGCGAAAATATACATATTTTTTGCTCTCGTAAGACTCGCGGATTGGTACTCTTTTTGGAGTAAGCTGTACGTCCACAAGAAAAGACCGCCTTTCGGCGGTCTTTTCTTGTGGAGCTGCTACCCAGATTCGAACTGGGGACCTCATCCTTACCAAGTGGTTCGGAGCCTTAAATCCCTTGCGCCCCAACGGTTTTTGGCCCTTTCTGCTCCAAAAATACGGACCCAAAGGTGCTATTAAGTCCACTGCTTCCACCCGGTGATTTCCCCGTGTGGGTCAAAGTGTGGGTCAGCCCATCTCTGTTGGTGCCCATTCAGAATCTGAATTTGTGTCATCACTGGTGACACAAATTCATTGCCGGGAAAAAAGGGGAAGTAATTTTCTCCCTTCTGCCAAACAACTTCTTCTCGACTTTCCACCCCCTCTGCGGTATTGTGTGTTGCCAAAGGGGGAGACAAAAATGGACAATATCATCAATGAACTCTACTACGGCAACATCCGCCCGGTTGAGCAAATGGGCGGGCTCACAGCAGAAGCGGCGGCTATTATGAAGCAGGTACACGAGAACGAGGACAAGCTTGAAGAGCGCCTCAACGAGCAGGAGAAGGAACTACTTCACGCTATCCAGGATGACCGCTTCGATGCCGCCAGTATCATCGAGGAAAAACGCTTCCGCGAAGCCTTTATCCTTGGGGCAAAATTGATGGCTGAGATTCTCACAGGAGGCCCTCAATAATTGCGGGGGACCCCCTGCAATTTTTGGGAGGGGAATAGTATTAATAATACGAATGGCAATAAATATAAAGCCCTTCCGAAAGACCGCTTCGCACGTGGTTTCTCCGTTTTGTCAATACGGTTTCGCTCAACTTTTCCGTCCAGTTGAACAGATGAGAGGGGTCACATCAGAAGGAAGGGAAATTCTGAAGTGGATACATCAAAATAAGAAAAAGCTGCGGGCGGCCCTCGATGGGGAGCGCCACCCTCTATGCAATAAGACTGTCTCGCCATATCTGTTTTAATGGGCAAGAGACGTTTTTGGGAGGCGCTTGGTTTGAGAGCGAGGCTGATGGTGGAGACATTTACGGATAAACGTCAATCACTCGTTAATTTATTGCAGACAGTCGATGATTGCGTTCAGGAGAAAGACGACCTTTTCGCATTTTTCAGAGGAAAGAGTTTTGAGACGGCAGAGAATATATTCCTCAGGTGATTGTTCTGCCCCGAAGAGCAGGCTGTCGGAAGATACCTGCAGGGCGACGGAGAAAGCCCGGATGGACTCTGACGAAAGACCTGAGCGGCCGCGTTCGACTTCTTGAATGAAATTCGCACTGTACCCTGTCATGGCCGCTAACTTTTCCCGCGTCAGCTTTTTCTCTAACCTGTGTGCCTTGATTCGCCCACCTACTTCCACGTTGATATCCTTGACTTCACGCATAGCGTCACACCACCTTTATACGTAGTGTAACCCATAAAAGATAATCAAAAAATACACACAAGTTTGTGAAAAAAATAGTAGCAATACGCCGGGCGATGTGTTATAATAAAAATTGTAAACTTAGTAAATCACTGCTTTATGTCCGAAAATACCAAAAAGAAGGGAGGCGCAATCCCAGCAATACCGCTGGAAGGCCTCCGTGTGCTCCAACAGCTTGCGCAGGACCCGGCGGTCTTAATCGTCCATAGATTGGCACCCCGCTTTCACGAATTTCACGGTCAATCCTGAAACCACTGTCGATTTGCCTGACGTCCAACAGATCGACCGGGGCCTCCAGAGATGAGGCCACGTCCTCCAAAAGCCCAAAAAACGCCAAGCCGCGAAGCCCACTGTCCACAAGGATGTCCACGTCACTGGGCGGCGTCGCGGTCCCTTTCGCGTAAGATCCGAAAAGCACGGCATGTTTGACATCGTTTCACTCAAAAATAGGCATCAGGAGCTCCTTCAGCTCGGGGACGGTGTATACACCTTGCTTATGCGGATGCTCCTTCCTCCACGCTAATGCCGACGGCTGGATGTTTGCCTGCGATGTTATAGCATAAAGGCAAAAAAGCAACTTATGATCGTGACAGTGATGCTATCCAAACGAGCCGTTCCTCTCTGCCGTACATCATCGAGCAAATCAAAGCTTCAACCGTGGCCCCTCAAATTCTGCAGGGAGCCCTCTGCAATTTTCAGTAGGGAATAGTATTAACAAGACGAAAGGCAACAAATATACGCAGGCTGCCGGATGAAGGAAGTCGCGCTGATTATTGCCTGTTCATGCACACAGCCTTGCCAAAAAAGTTGAAATATCCAAGAGTTCATAACATCATATTGGAGGTGATAGCCAAATCATGAAATTAAATATATAACAGCAAGGGAAGTGATTAAACGAACTGTACAACATACCAAATTGTAATTATTGCTTTGATAATATAACAATCTCAGAAGTAATAACATTTGATTTAAAAGCCATTTTACTCGCCCCTTGCAGGGCAACCGTAAACACAGTATTTATTTCTCCGGCAACACCAAAACTGAGCAAACTTTCAAATGCGGTTTCAAAGGAACTATAATATAAGTGTATTTTGTGCTATGGCAATTCGCAGGAAAGTACACATTGATGCAACTAAAATATCTGTATAAAAAGCTCTTGTACAAGTACAATTCAAAAAAGGAGAGACGTGTATGAAATCGAAAAAAGCAGCGCAATTCCTCAGCGTATTACTGGCAATTTGCATGGTTCTGGTTGTACTTCCGATTCAAGCCGCAGCGGCGGATGATGAAGGAAATAACCAGATCGGTCAGGCGGCGGAGTGGGTCTATACTCCCAACACACAGACAAATCTTGTCGCTTCGGCAGGGGCGCCGCATGTTTCGGCATCGGCGGATACACGCTCAAGCATCGGCGGAGCCTCCGACACTGTGCGCGTGCATGTAACGGCCACTGATAAGGCCACTGGAAATGAGGTGGATGTTGAAGGAGCCGTTGTAAATCTTTATGTAGGCGGCGACTATATCCGTTCTTCTGAACCAACAAACAGCAACGGATATACGAATGTCTCCCTTGCAGGCTTATCAACGGAACAGCGTCTTAACGCGACTGTTTCAGCCAGCAAGGTGGTCGCACGGGGTAAGGCAATAGATGGTACCGCCCGAGACAAGCTTTTCAATCACTTCCCCAAGGACGATTCCGGCGATTACTACCGCTACACGCTTGAGTTACATTCCGAAACAATCGACGAAAACGGAAACTGGATAGGGACCGAGATTCCTGTGGGCAAAGAGTCAGGCAAGACGGACATCGTTTTTGCAATTGACGCCACTGGTTCAATGGAAGATGAAATCAATAACGTTAAGAATAATATTGCCAATTTTTCGAAAAGTCTCGATGAGCGCGGATTAGATATCAGATTTGCTGTTATTGAGTACAGGGATATCACTGAAGACGAGGAGACAATCGTACATAAGGTTTCCGGATCTCAATGGTTTTCCAACAGTGACGATGTTGTGGAAACGCTGACGGCGATCAACGTTGATGGAGGCGGAGATGCACCTGAAACCCTGATAGACGCTTTGGGATATATTGCGGATAACAACCTGATGCATTGGCGCAGTGATGCGGACCGTTTTGCGTTTGTCTTAACAGATGCCGATTATAAAGTTGACAACAATTACGGCTACACCAGTCTTGAGGATATTACAAAAAAGCTCAATGATATGCATATTGTGACCTCCGTTATAACCGACAGCGAAAACCGCTCTGTATACAGCGGCCTGTTTGAGGGCACCGGCGGAATATATGCCAACATCTACTCCTCTTCCTTTGACGACGAGATGCTGAATCTGGCAAACAGCGTAGTTGAAACCGTCGTCAGGGATGTGGAGTTGGAGCTTCACGAGCCGAGAATGCTTGTCAATATGTCGGTGTGCTATTTTGCAGACGATAAGACTTCTAAGTCGGAATCCTATAGAGACTCACTTAAAAAGACTTTAAGCGAGTATGCACACAGACTGGCAGAAACAACAGACGGCCATGTTATACTTGATAATGTGCTGCTGTTTTCTACTGACAGCAAAGTGAACTTCTATGATACAAATAATATTGCTTCTATGGCAGATATTCGAATAGAAACCGAGGTAGTAGTAGATAACTTTAATGTTCCAATAGGCTCTAACGCTGACGCCAACGGATTTTACACAGATGAAACGGCTGCAGCAAGCAACTCATCTTTCTCAGTTTCTAATAATTTAGTTGGCAGGCAGGCATTTAAGAGAATTCAATTAAGTGGCACCACGTACAGCTGGAATTTTGATTTTATTGATGATGTATGGCAATATTCCGCTACAATCATGCATGAATCAGGTCATTATATTCTCGGCTTTTTTGATGAGTATATGGATGGTAATTCTGTTACATGGACTACTGCATATAAACCGTATCCCAATTATAATCAGACAAAGAACCATTTTGGGATTATGGATGGATACCATTATGACAAAGACATTGAAATGTCGAGAACTAATACTGAATATGCATATTTGTCCTCTGGGGGCATTCGCACATATCAATTTAACTCGTTTGAAGAATCCTGTGAAGACACTTTAGCCGATTTTCTTACAACCGGCACAAATGTTCTTTTCAGAAATTCTTTTATCGATGAAAAAGGAATAACTCACCGCTATTCATATTATTCGCTTCCGACTAACGGCATCTTTTCTAAAGATGGAGACTTCAATCGATATAAGATTACATACACAAAGGTGCCTGGCACAAAAGACCGTACAGCAAGTTATTCCTATGCAGGTTTGGGCGAAGGTGACTTTATTTACATTCCAGCATCCAGTAGCGGAGAAGGCGGTGGCACACGGAGCATAAACGGTGCGGGGCCGTTATCTGGAAGCGTTAACGCAGCCTCCGGAGCAGAGACATCCGACGCCCTTGCCAATGTATCTTGGGCCAACGACAGTGAAACGGTTTCACTTACAATTACCCCCGTTGACGGCTATACTTACAGCGTGGAAATGCGTGAATCCGGAGAGGCATTTTCTGCGGTGGATCTGATTGATAGTTCGGACGTATTGACCGCAAATCTTCCTATTACTAAGGGCGGACTTGCTGAAGTGAGGATCATCGCAGAAAAGGCCGGGGAAACAAAATACAATACCTATTACGTAGACCGCTCGGTAGATACGGATGTTGGATATATGTATTCTTCTGCCGATAACGGAACAATGGCTTATGTAATGGCCGACGAGATGAACTCCTACACGTTTGTCGCAGATAATACAAAATACACCAACGGCGATTACCGCTCTGTCAGCCAGGCAACTCACATTATAAGCGACAGCGGGAAAACCATTGACAGCGGTGAGATATACTCTGTCGCCGCTTATCTTGCGGAAATCGACTACACAACCTTGAGCTGGTTCAAGTTTGCCAACGGTAGCTGGAAAAAACTTGATACTGATTACAGCGAAGAGGAGAACATGAACATTGGCGCCAGGGCTGATCTGGACGGCGCCGGTATGTACGTTCTTATGGCTAAGCCCGCCCCTGTTGGTGGAGCCGAACCGACAAAGGATCTTCACGTTGTCCCGTTCGATCCTGAAAACGACCTTGACGCCACTGCGACCCTTGCGTTTACCGACCCGAATACCACCAGCAAGTTCTACAATGTTTATTACAGCGATAAATCGTTCACCGACAAAAACGCAGATGGTGTTATAGTACGGAGCTTCTACGCTGATTTCGGCACTGAGCTTACGCTCAATCTGATCGAACGGAACCGCACAGTATACGCCGCAGTCGAGATCGTCTTGGAGGACGGCAGCAGATCCCCGTTAAGCGAAGTGATACTTGTCTCAGGTGAGGCCGATTCCGATGGTGATGGGCTACCCGATTGGTATTGCGACAAGTATCTGCTGTGGGACGAAGGTGATACCTCCAAACCCGTAGCTGAACGCGATCCCGACGGTGATGGCCTCACTAACCTTGAGGAGTACAAGGGAAGCTCTGATCCTACCAATCCCAATGATCCTGTGCATACCACCAATATTCCGGTAGCATCAATCAGCGTCACACCTGACGCTGTCGAAATCGCAGTTGGTAAAACTAAGGAAGTCACCGCAACGGTACTTCCTGAAAGCGCAACAAATAAAAAAGTTCAGTGGTCATCTGAGGATGAGCAAGTCGCTACGGTTTCTGAGACTGGAATAATTCTTGCTAAAGCGCTTGGAACCACTACTGTTTATGCCGTGACAGCAGACGGCGGTTACTCAGCAGCTGTTAAGGTGACAGTTGTTTCCGGTGTATCTGGTCCCGGCGGCAGCGGAACAGTTCCCCCGGCCCCTTCTGCCTATCCCACAACCATCACAAAGCCGGAACACGGCACCGTGAAGGCAAGCCCCGTTTGGGCTGTGACCGGCGAAAAGGTAACTCTGACCGTGACGCCTGACGACGGCTATGTGCTGAATTCTCTCGTTGTCACCGATAACAGCGGCAAGATTGTAGCTATCAGCGACAACGGCGACGGGACATACTCTTTCACCATGCCCCAAGGCGGTGTAACTGTAAACGCTACGTTTACGCTCAAGCCCTGCGACGGCGGCGATGATTGTCCGTCCCGCAATTACACCGATGTGGATCATACCGCTTGGTATCACGAGGGCGTGGATTATGCCGTCGCGAACAAGCTGATGGGCGGCAAAGCCGATGGTATCTTCGATCCCAAAGGCATCACCACCCGCGCGGAAATGGTGACCATACTCTACCGTCTGGATAGTGAATCCACTGTGACAAAGGATGTCAAGTTCGACGACGTTCCCGGCGGACAGTGGTACTCCGACGCCATCAACTGGGCTGCCGCCAATGAGATCGTGGGCGGTTACGGCAATGGCAAGTTCGGTCCGGACGACACCATTACCCGTGAGCAGATGGCCGCAATCCTTTATCGCTACGCCAGCTACAAGGGCTATGACATGACAAAGCTCGCTGATCTGACCGGCTACACCGACGCCGATACGGTGAGTGATTGGGCAGTCACCGCTATGAGGTGGGCTGTTGCCGAGGGCATCATCAATGGTACAAGCACTACCACCCTCAGCCCCTCCGGCGACTCCACCCGTGCACAGGTAGCAACCATCTTCATGCGATTCAGCGATAACATTGTAAAATAAGACTACGCTTACTGAAGGGCGGGGCTTCGGCCCCGCCCTTCAGTTTGTCAAAAAACTCAAATTCAACGTTTTTCCCGGTGGCATGTACGTCGGGAAAAAGCCCCTTTGGGGCCCCGTGCAATCGAAGATTGCATGGGGAGAAGAGGAGCCGTGCCCGCGCCTGAGCCCGACCGAAGGAAGGGCGAGGCAAAGCGGCTCGTGTGACAACGATGCAGGGCGACAGCGAGGAAATTGCGCGCGTATTTCGCAAAATTCACGCAGAGTTTCCCGCATGTCCCCTATTGTCGGAAACTCCCGGCCAAGCTTTATGTTTGGCCGGGAGTTTTGCGTTATTTCGCTACATTAGTCGGTGGCTACTCTCTGAACATCTCCACCGTAAAATCTCACGGATGCTTTTCCTCTGCAACTGTCTGAACGCCCTTTCCCCTCTGCCACCGCCTGTTCCGCTCAAGCCTTAAGCTCCTCCAGTGTCATGGTGCTTTTCATGAGGCGGGCGTAGTATTTCTTGTACGTCTTTTTGTAAATCTTTTGGGAGTCATCGTTTTAAGACCTTTTCCTGAACACCACACAGTTAGCACTGGCGTGACGAGATGCTGAGAGAATACAAATCTCCAGCTCCACAAAGAGGAAGTCACATAGAACAGTATTCATTCTCCACTCTTCCCAAGCCACTCCAAAAATTCTTCCTCCGAGATCACCCCCGCCTCGCAGGCGTCCTTCTTCCTCCGGGCCTCCTCGCCCCAAGCGTAGAAGGCGGATGGCTCTATCTTCCCGGCCTTGATCCACGCAAAGCGTTTCTTGTACTCCCGGCGGTACGCCTTGAAGATGTCGTCCTCCCCGCGCCGCTTGGTCCACGCCATGATCGCGCCCACCTCCCGGCAGGTGCGGCCCTTCTTGTCGCAGACCCGGTCGCAATACTCCACGCCCCCGTGTCCCGTCACCGCGAAATACCGCCCGCAGTTCTTACAGACCCGCATCCGGACCTCACGCTTGACACACTCCCGGACGTGGTAGTCAATGATGTCGTACACCGTCTCTGGCACCAGCACCTCCGCGAAGTCACCTGAAGGAAGGAGCTCAAAGCTAAGCGGGTATGCCCTGAACCGAAACGCGCTCTCTCCGTCACGCAGATAGTAGTCCGCCATCTTCCGCATGACGGGTCTCTGGTCACGGTCCATGTCGAGAACGTTGGCAAACAGCTCCCTGATCTGCTCCTGCATCTGTTTCAGATTCTCTGCCATCCGCAGCAGGGCACTGCGCTTCAACAGGTTCTCGCTGAAGTTCCCCAACGCCAGTGCCTGCCCGATCCGCCACGTCCAGTCTAAGCGAAGGTGTGAAAAATAGATGTGCCGCTCCTCCAGCTCCGCCAATTCAGACAGGGCCTCCTGCGCGAACCGCTTGTCCTGGGTCAAGGTCAGCGACCAGAGCTCGTCGGAAATCTTTTTAAGCAGAGGCGCGAGTGCCTCCGTATCCAAATCCAAAAAGGCAAGCAGACTGCCGGGGAACGGTGACTTCTTCTCGTGGTACTCCAGGGCATCCAAATTTTTTATCGACATGCCATAGAACTCGGTCCCCTCAGCGATGTAAGTTCTGAAATCGTAGTTGAGCATGGACTACCCCTCCAAGCATATAGACTAATGAGAAAAATAAATATAGTAAGTCTTGACAAGATGTAACACTGGTGTTATACTCACAGCACAAAGACCAATAGACTAATCAGTTTACATCAGTCTATACCCGGATCAGAATAAAGTCAAGAACTTTTTTGAGCCGAGGGAAATTCAGAAAGGAGGGTACACATGATTTGGGGAGAACGATTTTATCAGATGAGCAACGCCATCTTCCACTACGACCTGACGCCGACGGAGTTCATGGTCTACAACTATCTGGTCAGCTGCGCCGGTCAAAAGGATGTGTGCTGGCCGAGCATAGGCAGGATCGCGCTCAACTGCAACTGCTCGGAGAACACGGTCCGCAAGGCAATCGACGCGCTCGTCAAGAAGCGGTTCATCCGCAGGGTGGCGACATACGAAGACTGGCAGGACGGCCGGAGCCGTCAAACAAACAACACATATTACATCCTCGACCTGCCGCAGGTGCAAAGCGCCACCGTCTCCGCCCCCGTAAAGAGGTACCGGCAGGTCGAAAGCACCACGGCCTCACCACCTCCGCCGTGAGAGCGTGTGTCACGGCGTGTGCGGTTTTTGGACTCAACATGGGGTGCTTACACGTCAGAAAAACCCAGCCCCACGTGGGCCGCCTTTCGACGTTTTTCCAACCCTGGAGGGGTGGGAAAACGAGAAGCAGGATAAACACCTGACATCTAATCCGGTGCTGTTTCTCGCACATCTGCCCGCAGTGCGGGCAGTTTCGGGGGGACGGGAGTGACATCAAATTACAGAGGAATGAGAAAGAGTGACGTCATGGCACCGAAACGCTTACGGACACGGGCATTTTGCGATGTCAAACAAAAAAAGGAGGATAATATGAGCAAGGAAGGACAAGAACGGATCACATTTCGGACAAGTGCGAAAACAAGGTCCGCCATCGAGCAGTTGATGGTGGATGAGGGTATCCGGAGCATGAACGAGTTCATCGAACACGCGGTCAACCACTACATCGATTACATCCTGATGACAAGAGCGACCACAC
>CANPWM010000018.1 GCA_947584295.1 uncultured Oscillospiraceae bacterium
GCCTTCAGCTCATTGACCAGAGGACACATTTTAATGGCCTCAGGGCGCGTCCCAAAGACCAGCATGATCTTTTTCAGGTTCCCGTTCATATTCCCACTCCCGGACCAGATGATTGTTTGTCGCCGTATATATTGTATCAGCTTTTCGCCGGGAATACAAGGGGTATAGACGGAAAAACCATCTGTACCCCGCAGTTTGTCAAATAACTCAAATTCGACGTTTTTTCCGGCGGCATGTACGTCGGAAAAAATCCCTTTTGTCGCACAAGCGTGCGCTCTGCGTGCGCGAAGGGCGACAGCAGGGCAAATTCGAGTGAATTTCGCAAAATTCACCCGAATTTGCCCGCACGTTTCCCTTATCGGAAAAAGCCCGCCAGGGCTTTTTCCGATAAGCTAAGGGGTACAGACGGAAAACCGTCTGTACCCCGATTTCGCGCGTATGCGGTATCACAAAAGGAGCGTCAGCAGCCACGCCGCGCCCACGCCCCCGGCGCCCATCAGCGAAAAGGCCCACCAGGGAAGCCGCGGCAGGCGGCGCTCCCGCTGGGAGCGGGCGAAGTTCTCCGCCACGGCCTGGGCCTCCTTCAAAAGCCGCTCCGTTGTTACCCCCGGCCCCCGGCCCGTCTCCTCCCGCACCAGGAATATGGCCTCGTCAAACACCTTCGGATCCGGCGACTTCACCACCACGACCCTTCGCGCGATCCCCTTGACCATCAAATCACCTCGCGGAAAGTTTTTCCTGAATCCTGGGAAAATATACATGGGGCGGAAAAACCGTGATTTAGCGGTTCGGGGCGGCAGGCTCAGCCGTCCATGCGGATAAGCTTTTTCACCCGCTTATAGAGGGGCAGGGTGACCAGGGACACCAGCAGCGCCTTCACCAGATTGAAGGGGGCCACGCACAGGGCGGCCATGGTGTAGACGGAGCTTACGCGGCTGTTCACCGCCTGAGCCATGCCGATGATGACGTCCAGAGGCACCTTGTAGAGCCGCGCGAAGGCGGGGATCAGGTAGACGGCGTTGAAGAGGCTCCCGAACACCGTCATGATCAGGCCCCCGGCGGCCAGGGAGGCCACGGCCCCCTTGAGGGTGCGGTGGGTGTGGTAGATCACCGAGGCCGGCAGGACGAAGGAACAGCCCACCACGAAGTTGGCGAAATCCCCCACAAAGGCGGTGGTGGTGCCCTTCAACAGAAGCTTCAGCACCACCTTCAAAAATTCGCAGGTCACCCCGGCGGCGGGGCCCATGGAGAAGGCGCAGATGAGGACGGGGATCTCCGAGAGATCCAGCTTATAAAAGTCCGGCGCCAGGAACACCAGGGGGACCTCAATGAGCATCAGCACCCCGGCCAGGGCCGCGAACATCGCCATATAAGCCACATGGCGGGCGGGGGACAGACGGCGCATATCGCGGATCAGCAGCTTCTGCGCCAGCAGGGCCAGGATCAGCAGACCGGCGAACACCGCCACACACACCAGGACGAACGACAGATTTTCCTTCAAAGCTTGCAGCATGGGTAAAAACTCCTTTCACAACGGGACAAAATGAAAACGCCTGAACTGTCCGTCCAGGCGCGTCAAGCTATGCGCGAAAGGTTCGCAGAGAGGCTCTGCGCATCTTCTCCCATCCAGACTGGGGGCCAAACGCTGGCCCGTCACTGTCGGTACCGGATTTGCACCGGTTCGGCGCGATTTTCGCGCTCGCGGACTTTACCGCCGGTCGGGGTTCTCACCCTGCCCTGAAGACGAATAGTATCAAGTTGTACCCCTATTATACACCCGCCGCCGGGGAAATTCAATACCCTGCCGCAAAAAAGTTGTCGAATGGGCCAGATGAATATTTTTTCCCCGCCTCCCCCGTTTGACGAAATTCTCCCCGGCGGCCCGTGTAGTATTATGGTAAACCTATCCACAAGGGGGACTTTTCGTTGAAACAGGCAGAGGGCGCCAGGGGCGTCACGATCTCACGGAGCTTTGACAGGGCCGGGGCGGCGGAGCTGGCGTTACGGCTGGCCTCGGCGTTCCTTTTGGGGCGGGCCAGGATCTTCGGGGGGATCGTCCCCTTCGGCGTGGCCTTTACGGCGGCCTCCGGCGGGGGCTTCTGGGGGGTCACGGCCCTGGCCGGGGCGCTTTTGGGGACGCTGACCGCCGGGAGCTTCGGCTGGAGCGTCAAGTACATAGCCATTCTCTTTCTCACCTTCGCCGCCGTGCGTTTTTTCAAAAGCGCCGCGCCCTGGTGGTTCCCCATGGCGGCGGCCTTCGGCTTCACGCTGGTCATCGGCGGTGTCTACGCCCTGGACTCCGGCTGGGAGGTGACGGCCACGGTCATGTGGGTGGTGGAGAGCTTCCTGGCCGGGGGCTTCACCTATTTTTACGAGACGGCGCTGACGGTCCCCCGTGACCGGGGGGAGCAGGCCCTGCGGCCCTGCCGGGCGGCGTCGGTGATCCTGCTGGGGGCCACGATCCTTTTGTCCCTTTCCGCCCTGACGCCCTTCGGGGTGCTGTCCCTGGGGCGGGCGGCGTCGGTGCTGATGGTGCTGGCGGTGACCTGCCGGGGCGGCATGGGCGCGGGGTGCGTCACGGCGGCGGCCCTGGGGGCGGCCATGGATCTGGGCCAGGGCGGCATGCCCTTCTTCACCCTGTCCTACACCTTCTCCGCCCTGGTGGCCGGGGTCTTTTCCCGGGAGGGGCGGCTGACCTTCACCCTGAGCTGGGTGGCCTCCACCGCCGTGACGGTGCTGTGGTTCTGGCGGTTTTACCGCTGGTTCCCGGCGCTCTACGAGACGTTCGCCGCCTCGGTGTGCTTTATGCTTCTGCCGGAGGAGCTTCTGGCGCGCCTGTCGGCCTATCTGCCCCGGGAGGGTTCCGGCTACGGGTATCTCAAGGCCCGGGACTACACCCGGGAGCGGGTGGAGCGGTGCGCGGCGGCCTTCAAGGGCCTCTACGACAGCCTGCGGGCGCGTCTGGGGCAGGAGGAGCCGGAGACCCCGGCCCTGATCTACGACCGGGCCAGCGACGCGGTGTGCCGGAGCTGTCCCAACTCCTCCCGGTGCTGGCAGGAGGAGTATGTAGAGACGCTGGACGTGATGAACGCCATGACCCCGGTGCTGGAGAAGAAGGGCCAGGTGGAGCCGGAGGATCTGCCGGAGCGGTTCACCCGCCGGTGCAACCGGCTGGAGCGGCTTCTGGCCCAGATCAACGCGGAGGCCAGGGCGTATCTCACCCGCCGGAGCTTCCGGGCGCAGCTCCGGGAGAGCCGCGGGGCGGCCTTTGACCAGTACGGCGACATCGCCCGGGTGCTGGCCTCCCTCTCCCGGGAGCTGGGCGGGGAGATCCGGGTAGAGCCGGAGCTGGAAAAGCGCCTGCGGAAATATCTGCGGGGCCTTGCCATGGACGCCAGCGTGGCGGTGTTCCGCCTGCGGGGCGGGCGTCTCCGGGCGGAGATCCGCAGCCAGAGCCTGCGGCTTTTAAAGCGCGACCGGCACTGGCTGGACAACCTGTCCTCGGTGCTGGGGGTGCGGCTGTGCGCCCCGGAGGGGCAGGAGGAAGGGCGGCTCATTCTGCTGGAGGCGGAACCCCTGGCCGTCACCGTAGGCTCCGCCGGGGCCAAAAAATCCGGGGAGAGCGTCTCCGGGGACAGGTGCCTGTGCTTCCGCACGGACGAGGGGGTGCTGTATGTACTGCTGTCCGACGGCATGGGGGCAGGGCCGGAGGCAGCCAAAATGGCCTCCGCCGCCGCCACGGTGACGGAGCGGTTCCTGCGGGCGGGCATCGCCCCGGAGCTGACGCTGGATATCCTCTCCTCCCTGTGCCTTTTGAAGAATGAGGACAGCCTGGAGAGCGCCACGGTGGATCTCCTGGCGCTGGATATGTTCTCCGGGGAGGCGAAGCTCTACAAATACGGGGCGGCGCCGTCGTATCTGCGGCGGGGCGCGTCGGTAAAGCGCGTGGGCGGCTCGGCCCTGCCGGTGGGCTTCGCCGCCAAGGGGGCGGAAAAGGCGGTCACGCGCCTGTCCTTCCAGGCGGGGGACACCCTGCTGATGGCCTCCGACGGCGCCGGGGACGAGAAGCTCCTGCGCCAGCACCTGGCCTCCGGCCAGGACGACCCCCAGCTCCTGGCCCGGACGCTCTTGGGCGAGGCCGCCAAGGCCCCCGCCCAGGACGACATGACGGTGATCGTGGTGAAGGTGGAGACAAGGGAATAAAGTTTCTAACCCCCCGTACGGGCCGGACACCCGGCCGGCCCGCCTATCGAATTACGCACCGCCTCCCCTAAAAGGTTGCGGCTGCGCCGCGTATTCCATTTTCGGGCCGCCAAGAGAGGCGGCCCGCCGTCATACGAAACGATTTCCCAATAATTTTTTCGCTTTCCCCCAACGCACTAACCCCCGTACGGGCCGGACACCCGGCCGGCCCGCCAATCGAATTACGATTCCGCCTCCCCAAAAGGTTGCGGCTGCGCCGCGTATTTGAATTGTGGGCCGCCAAGAGAGGCGGCCCCTACAACATATGGGGAAGTTTTTCAGAGATACGATACGCGGGAAGATTTTTAAGGATTGCAATTGTGTTGTTTGCAAAATCTTTCATCGGGGCTTGTAGGGGCCGCCTCTTTAGGCGGCCCGCCGTCTTACGCAACATCTTCCTCATATCTTTTCGCTTTCCCCCAACGTACAATCCCCCGTACGGGCCGGACACCCGGCCGGCCCGCCAACCGAATTACGATTCCGCCTCCCCTAAAAGGTTGCGGCTCCGCCGCGTATTTAAATTTTCGGGCCGCCGTGGGCGGCGGCCCGTACGGCGATTAAAGATAGGTTTTCGGGAAGTCGGAAGGCGGGCCGACCGGGTGTCCGGCCCGTACAGAACATTTTGCGTAATAATTAAATTTCCGTATGTTCGGAAGGAATCAGAAGGGGAACCGTCAGGGTTCCCCTTCTGATTCAATCATCAATATAAGCTGTTTTTCCTCTTCTTATATCACGAACATCAGCACAATGGACGCCAGACACACCGCCGTAAAGGCGATCATGCCGGGATTCAGCCACACGGCCCGCAGGCGGCCCCGGCGGGGCAGCTCCTGGGGGGCGGGGTCGAAGGAGGACCGGCGGAACCGAACGCAGAACAGCACAAGTCCGGCCACGCACAGCGCCAGGATCGCCAGCCCATAGGCCGCCAGCGGCAGGAGCTGACGCGCCAGCTCCGTCAGAGCGGCGGCGTCGGTGGGGTCGATGTTCTCCAGCGCCTCCGGCTCCACCCGTCCCAAAAGCCAGGGGGCCAGCACGCCGCCCAGGAAGTTGATGAGCATATGAATGGACACGGAGAAGCGCAGGCGGCCCGTTTTCAGGTACACATACCCCAGTACCAGCCCCAGGGCGAAGGCGTAGAAGAACTGGCTCAGATTCCCATGGAAAAGGCCGAACATCAGCGCCGAGGTGACCACCGCCAGCTTCTCCCCGTAGACGTTCATGCGGTCGATGAGCGTCTTGCGAAAGACGTATTCCTCGATAAGTGGAGCCAAAACCACCATCACCAGCGCCTGCAAAAGCGGGTACTCGCCGGTGGCGAAGGACTCCAGGGGATTGGCGGAGGCGGCCCCGGACACGGACTGCAGGAGGGCCAGGAGCAGCGTTCCCACCAGGTTGCTGGCGTACATCACAAAGACGGCGATGATGGCGATAACGGCAAAATGTCCCGCCCCCAGGGGCTTTTTCTCCCGGGGCGCGGCGGGGGCCTTGCGCATCACCAAAAGGCCCAGCGGCACCGCCAGACAGTACATAGGCGCGAAGGTGACCAGCCACACCGTCCAGCCGGGGGCGTCCCCCTCCTGCCAGATAAGGCCGATGACCGCGGCAAAGAGGAGCTGGAAAAGGGCGGCGGAGGCGTAGATGACGAAAGCGCCCAGCCCCAGGCGGGAGAACCGCTTTTTCGCCTGGGCCAGATCGCCGCAGCCGTTGACCGCCGCCGTGCCGCCCTTGGGATCCAGGAACGCCGGGGCCAGGGCGGTGAACAGAAGGCCCAGGGCAACGTTAAAGGCGGCGGCGCACAGGACAGTCATGGCTGGGGCGTGGAACACCGCCATGCCCACCGCGGCGATGACTGCGTCCGGCAGGAGGCCGAAGTAGATGAACATGACCTGGACGACCTGCTTGACCATCTTCCCGGCGGAGACGGGTACGGACGCGTTGATAAAGGCCCCCACGGCGGTGGCGTAGAAGTCCACGGAGACGATGGCCGGTACCGCCAGCAGGGCGTAGAGCAGGTTCGCCCCGCCCAATATGGCCCCCAGGAGCATCGCCGGAAGCACGTCCAGGGCGCAGCAGGCGGCGCCGCCCGCCAGCGACCAGAAGAGCTTGGCCCAGGTGGACTCCGGGATCAGCAGAAAGAAGCCCATGCCCGTGTCCTGGGCCAAGGGGTTGCCCAGGGAGCGGAAGAAGGCCAGCGCCCCCACCGTCAGGGCCATGGGGAGCAGGGGATCGGTGTGGGCGACGAACCGGCACACGGCGGCCACCAGCAGGGCGGCGACGATGTACGTCTCCATGGTCTTGGTGAGAAAGCCCAGATGGGCAAAGCGCCGCCGGTTATACATGGTCTTCCAGAAGTACACGTTGGCGCCGCGCCCCCGGTTCAGGCCGTCCCGCAGAAGCTTCTCGTCCCGGTCCTTCTTGCGCCGGACGGCCACGCCGGTGGACTCGGACTGGGCTGCGGCCATCAGCTCCGCCCGCTCCTCGCTCTTGGCCATGGCGTCCTCGTAGAAGTCGGCCTTGATGCTCCAGATGACGTAAACGAGCAGGCCGCCGCCCAGAAGCAAGGCCAGCAGGGACAGGAGCGCGCCGGTCGCGTTCCCCCGGACGGCAAAGCCCGCGAAGCCCTTGATCCACCCCCAGAAGGGGATAAAGCGGGTGACGGGCGCGTTGAAAAAGCCGAAGGCCGCCTGAAGCCACCCCTCCCCGGCCCGGGAGGCGTAGAGGATAAAGGCCCCGGCGATCACCGCCAGCAGCAGGTAGAGTCCCCGCCGGAGGTTGCGCTTCACGGCGGGATAGGTGGCGGAGAGGGTGTAGAGGGCCAGCTGGATCAGCACGCCAAAGACCACGGTGAGGCACCAGGCCGCCATCAGGGCCAGCGCCGACCACAGGCTGAGGCCCAGCCCCACGATCAGGTTGGGGAGCTGAAAGAGCATATAGACGCTCCCCAGGATCCCCACGCCCATCTGGGTAGCCAGCCGGAACATCAGCACCGACTGGGGCCGCATAGGCGACGGGAACAGCAGATTCACGTCCGCCGGTTGGAAGATGGCGCTGCCGTTCTTGTCCGCGTTCTGGGCGTAGAAGAAGAAAATCACCATCACCAGGGCCCCCGCCGCCAGCTCCAATACAGCGGCGGCCTCTTCCGGATCCGGCGGCTGGGCGGGTTCCTCCGTCTCCTCGATGACCTCCCCCTCCGGGGGGATATCCCCGTCCTCCCCGCCGTCCACCAGCGCCGCCACCAGGCCGATGACCACGCCCAGCACGACGCAGACCAGGAGAAAGACAAGCACCCAGGTCTTGAAAAGCTTTTTCAGCTGATTTTTAAAGGTGTGCAGGGCGTAATATCCGAAAAAGCTCATTCCGCCGCCCCTTCCTCCGGCGCGCCGGCGCTCTGCCCCTCCGTCACGTCAAAGAAGAGCTGCTCCAGGGTCTCGCCCCGCTCCGCCAGCTCCTCCCGGCCCACGTTGGCCTGGATCTTCCCCGCGTCCATGATGAGCGCCCGATCCCACAGCATATCCACGCTGTCGATGATGTGGGTGCTGACCAGGAGCGTACAGCCTTTGGAGCGCAGCTCCTCGATGATCAGCTTCAGCTCCTTGATGGCGTGGGGATCGAGGCCGATCATCGGCTCGTCCAGGAGAATGACCCGCGGCTCCGGCAGAAGCCCCAGGCAGATGTTCAGCTTCTGCTGCATTCCCTTGGACAGCTCGTCGCCGAATTTCCGCCGCTTGTCCTCCAGCTCAAAGCGCCGGAAAAGCTCGTCGATGCGGCCCTTGTAGTCCGTCAGCTTATAGGCCCGGGCCAAAAACTCCATATGCTCCGACACCGTCAGGTTGGGGTACAGGGACGGCATCTCCGGGATATAGCCCAGCAGGCGGCGGGCCTCCGGGGACTTGTTGGGGTGTCCCCCCACGGTGATGGCCCCCTCGAACTTGAGAAAGCCGATGACGGACTTCATCAGGGTGCTTTTGCCCGCCCCGTTGGGGCCCAGAAGCACCGTGACGCTCCCCGGCTCCAGCCGGAAGGTGACGTCGTCGCAGGCCGTGACCTTGCCGTATTTTTTGGTGACATGGGAAACTTCAAGCATCAGGTGTACCTCCGATCTTGGCCGTAAAGCGGTCTTTACTCTGTAAGCTTCTTAAATATAGCAAATATAGCACATTTTGTCAAATCCTCCAAGGACACAAACAGCGAAAATACGTCCAGAGGGACAAAAAAGCCCCGGCGGTTCCCCGCCAGGGCAGTCGTTCACAAAAAATTAATTAGATTTATAATATTTTTACTTGACAAATAAGCGTTTCTGTGGTATAATCCAACCATACAGAAGCGGCGCCTCACTCGGCGGCCTTCAGGGCCTCGGCGGGGTTTATTTTCCTGAGCCGCAGGAACATCAGCCCGTCCACCAGGACGCTGAACAGGAACGTCAGGGCGATGCTGTAAACGTAGCTCATGGGCAGGACCCGGGGGGTGAAGTGGATCAGGTCGATCTTGATCTGCCCCATCACATAGGCGTTCAGCGCCAGCCCCAGGGGGACTCCCGCCGCCGCCCCCAGGACGGTCAGCAAAAAGTTCTCCCGCAGCACGTACAGGGCCGATTCCAGGTCGAAGAAGCCCAGCACCTTCACGGTGGCCAGCTCCCGGAGCCGCTCCTGGATATTGATGTTGGTCAGGTTATAGATGACCACAAAGGCCAGGGCGGCGGCGCAGACGATGGTCAGCAGGACGATGTAGATAAGGCTCTCCATCATGTTCCCGATGCGTGTCCGCAGCTCCTGGCTGGCGGAGGCGGTCAGCACGTCGTCCATGCCCAGAATAGCCGCCAGGGCCTCCCCGGTGGCGACGCCGTCCCCCTTCAGCACCAGGGCGTAGTTGATGTCCGGCTGTCCGCCGGTAAAGGCTTCGTAGGTGTCGGAGCTTATGTAGATGTTGTTGTAGATGTAGTTGTCGTATATCCCCGAGACGGTCAGCGTCATGGAGGCGTCGTCGTCCCGCAGCTCCAGGGTGTCCCCCACCTTCACCCCCAGCGCCCCGGCAAGGCCGTTGTTGATAAGGGCCTCCCCCTGGCCGGGGAAGGGCAGGGGCGTGCCGCCCCGGTGGAAGTCCATGAACTCCCCCACGCGATCCAGGGAGTCGGAGGCCACGGCGTTGAGATAGACCTCCTTCTCCGCCCTGTTGGCGGAGGCGGTGTAGGAGCTCTGGTGGAGGAACAGCGCGTCGGCGGCCATGTCCCCGGCGTCCTCCAAAAACGCCTCCTGCTGGGCCTTATCCAGATGCCCGGAGAAGGTGACGGTGAAATCGTAGAGGGAGATCTCCGTGAACTGATAGTCCACCACGTTCCTGATGGAGTCGTTGATGCCCATGCCCGTCATCATCAGGGCGGTACACCCGGCGATGCCCAGGATCATCATAAACACCCGGGATTTGTAGCGGAAGATGTTCCGCACCGTCACCTTCCACAGAAAGCTGAGCCTGTTCCAGATGAAGGGGACGCGCTCCAGCACCACCCGCTTCCCGGCCTTGGGGGCCTTGGGGCGGATCACGTTGGCCGGCACGTCGCTCAGCTCCTTCCGGCAGGAGAGCCACGTCACCGCCAGCATGGAGGCCAGATACAGAAGGAAGGTGACCCCGGACAGCTTAAGGTCGAAGAAGAACTCGATGTTGTCCGAGAAAGAGTACATGATCTTATAGGCCTGCCACACCACCAAGGGTATGACCCTGGAGCCCAGCAGGATGCCGGAAACGCACCCCACCACCGTGGCAAGCCCTGCGTAGGAGAGGAACTTGCCCATGACCTTAAAGCGGGAATAGCCCAGGGCCATCAGCACGCCCAGCTGGGAGCGCTGTTCCTCCACCATGCGGGACACGGTGGTGATGCAGATCAGCGCCGCCACCAGGAAGAAGAACACCGGGAACACCGCCGAGATGGAGCGGACGATGGAGGCGTCGGACTCAAAGCAGGCGTAGCCCACATTGGCCCAGCGGCCCAGCAGATACGTGTCCGGGTAGGCGATGTCGTCTATCTCCCGCCGCGCGTCCTCCAGCTCCTTTTCCGCGTCGGCCAGCTCCGCCTCCGCGTCGGCAAATTCCCGCTCCGCCTCCGCCTTGGCGTCCTCATATTCCGCAAGGCCGTCGTCATAGTCTATGTGGCCCTGATCCAGCTCCGCCCGGGCGTCCTCCAGCTCCGTCCTGGCCTCGTCCAGCGTCCTGGCCGTGTCGTCAAGCTGTCTCTCCGCGTCCACCAGCTCCCGCTGTCCCGCGTCAAGCTGGGCGCGGGTGTCCATGAGCGTTGCCTGGGCCTCGTCCAAGGCGGCCTTCGTCCCGGCCAGCCGCGCGGAGGCGTCGGCCAGCTCCGCTCCGGCGGCGTTGAGCTGTCCGTAGGCGTCCAGCAGATCGCCCACCCCCGGCAGCGTCCCCAAAACGGGCATGGCCTCCACCGCCGCCGCCAGCTCCTCTATGGAGCCGTAGGAGAACCCTCCGGCGGCAAGCTGTTCCAGCGCCCCCTGGGCCGTCACGTCAAAGGCCGCCCTGTTTTGGTCGTATTCCGCCTGTTGGCCGGCTAAAAGCGCCGCCCCGGCGTTGTAGGCCTCCAGGCCGTCGTTATATTCCTGAAGGCCCTCCTGGTACTGGGCCTCCCCGTCCTGAAGCTGTGCCTGGGCGTCGGCAAAGTCCCTCAGCGCGTCCTGATACCGGGCCTGCCCGTCCTCGTAGTCCCGTAGGCCCTGCTCATAGTCGCGCTCGCCGTCCTCCAGCTCCTTTTTGGCGTTTTCCAGCTCGAGCCTGGCGTCCTCCAGCTCCCGCTCCGCGTCGGCCCGCTCCCGCCGGTAGTCGGCAAGCCCGTCCTCATATTCCTGCTCCGCGTCCTGGAGCTGTGCCTGGGCGTCGGCTATCACGCTGTCGTACCGGGCCTGGGCGCGGGCCTCGGCCAAGGCCGTCAGCGGCTCCTCCAGGGCCTCGCTCCGCCGGTCGTAGGCGTCGGTGTACGCCTCCGGCATGTCGGGACAGCGCAGATACACCGCGGTGTAGTAGTCCGCGTCGATGGCCTCCGGCGTCACGTAGCAGAAAGCCGCCACCGAGCCGGAACCCAGGGACGTACTGCCCCGTTCGAAGTTGAGATACAGCGGCGAGGTGCATACCCCCGTCACCGTCAGCTCCCGGACGGTAAACAGCTCCAGGGTGTCCTGGTCGTTGGCGGGGGAGAGGTATATCTTGTCCCCGGGCTTTTTCCCGGACCAGGAGTCCGCCAGACATTCGTTGGGGGACTCCGGCAGGCGGCCCTCCAAAAGCTCCGGCACGTTGATCCGCTCCGGCAGGGTGTAGAAGGCGTACACCGAGTCGATGTTCTCCCCGAAATTCACCAGGGCGTCCACCTGAAAGCTCCCCTCCGCGTCCAGCACGGCGGGGTCGGCGGCCATGGCCTCCACGTCCTCCTGGGTCAGTCCCAGGGTGTTGGCGGCGGAGAAATCGTAAAAGCGCGTCTTGTCAAGATAGGTGTCCGCCGTGGCCGTCATGGCCTTCTGGGACACCCTCAGGCCCACGAAAAAGCCGCTCCCCAGGACGATGATGGCCAAAATAGCCAGAAACCGCCCCGGCGAGCGCAGGATCTCCCGGTATGTGTTCTTGAAAAGAGGAGACATACGCCTTTCACCCCTCAAACCGACCGTCTGTGGTTTTCCAAAAAGCTCACCATTCGATCTCCGAAATGGGCGTGGGAGTTGGGTTCAGCTTCACGTCCCGCACCGTCCCGCTGCGGACGGTGATGACCCTGTCGGCCATGGCCGTCAGGGCGGAGTTGTGGGTGATGATCAGCACCGTCATGCCGGACTTCCGGCTGGTGTCCTCCAAAAGCTGTAAGATCTGCTTGCCGGTGTTGTAGTCCAGCGCCCCGGTAGGCTCGTCGCACAAAAGCAGCTTGGGGTTCTTGGCCAGGGCCCGGGCGATAGCCACCCGCTGCTGTTCGCCGCCGGAGAGCTGGGAGGGGAAGTTGCGCAGGCGCTCCCCCAGGCCCACGGCCCGGAGGGTCTCGGCGGCGTCCAGGGGATCGGGGCAGATCTGGGCCGCCAGCTCCACGTTCTCCAGGGCCGTCAGGTTCTCGATCAGGTTATAGAACTGGAACACGAACCCCACGTCCCGCCGCCGGTAGGCGATGAGCCTCTTGGGCGGGTAGGCGGACACCTCGTCCCCGTCCAGCAGGATCTTCCCCGCCGTCAGGGTGTCCATGCCCCCCAGAATGTTCAGCAGGGTGGTTTTTCCCGCGCCGGAGGGGCCGACGATGACGCAGATCTCCCCCTTCTCCACGGTGAAGGACACCCCGTGCAGGGCCTCTACCTCCACCTCGCCGGAGCGGTAGGTCTTCTTCACGTTCTCAAATTGGATAAACGCCACGGCTCTCACCTCATCTGTTGACAGTATAGCAGGAAAAACGGCCCTTAGTGTGAATATTCGGTGAAATTTTACTTGCAAAATTTAACTGAAAGATATATGCTTAAAGGGTGAATACTTATTGGGAGGCGTATTCTCATGCTGCACGTTTTTGAGCTTATCAGTTCCCTGGCCATCGCCGTACTGGCGCTGGTGGGCGTCTTTCTCCAGGCCGGCTTCCACGAGGGCCGGTATAGGCTGGGCACCTTCTCTTATTACACAAACCTTTCCAACCTGATCACCGGCGTCTATCAGCTGCTCCTCTTCATCTTCGCTCTCCCCGGCAGCGCCGTCTACGGGCGCCTCGCCGGCGCGGGGGTGCGCTTCAGCCTGACGCTGATGATCTGGGTCACCCACCTTATCTACCACTTCCTGCTGGTGCCGGACTACAAGAAAAAGCAGGGGGAGAAGTTCAAATCCGAGTGGGCCACCTTCAAGAATCTGGACGTCCACTATGTGGTGCCTCTGCTGGCCCTTTTGCAGTGGCTGGTGTGCGCCGATAAAAACGTCCCCTTTGTCGCCGTGTTCGCCTGGCTGTTGATCCCCCTGGCCTACCTCGCCTTCGCCATGGTGCGGGCGATGATTTTGGGGCCGGAACCCAAAAGCGGCGTTTTCCGCTACCCCTACTCCTTCATGGATCTGGACGAGCAGGGGGGAAAGCAGTGGTGTATCAACATCGGCATGGCCCTGGGCTTCTATGTGATCCTGGGGCTGGTGCTGTACGGCGTGAGCTGGCTTTTCCGCGTCGTCTGACGCTTCTCCGAGGTGAACCATGTCCGCCTATAAGATCTCTTTAAAATCGCTCTTTTACATCTTGGTGGGCAATCTGGGGCTGGCTGTGGCCCTGGACTGCTTCTTCACCCCCAACGAGATCGCCGCCGGGGGCTTCGGGGGCGTGGGCGTCATCGTCAACTCCCTCCTGCCCGTCAGCGTGGGTACGGTGGTGTTCGTCATCTCCGTGCCGGTGTTCGTCTGGTCCTGGTTTTCCCAGGGGCCTGCCTACACCGTCTCCGCCCTGCTGTCCACCGCCGCCTTCTCCGTGCTGGCGGATCTGTTGTCCTTCCTGCCGTGCCTGACGGAAAACAGGCTCCTGGCCTCCGTCTGCGGCGGGGCGCTCTACGGCGTGTCCGGGGCCGTGCTGGTGCGGGGCTATGTGGCCGGCAGCGGCACCGACCTGCTGGCAAGGCTCCTGGTGACAAAAATCCGCCACATCTCCCTGGGTGCCTTTATCTTCATGTGCGACGCGGCGGTGGTGCTGGCCTCCGTCTTTGTGTTCGGGGATATCGAGTCCGGCATCTACGCCGGGGCCGCCATCGCCGTCTGCTCCTTCACCACCGACAAGCTGATCCACGGCTTCAACAAGGCCGTGGTGTTCGAGGTCATTCCCCCCGACGAGGAGAGCGCCGAGCGTCTGGCCCAGGCGGTGATGCGCAAGCTGGACCGGGGCGTTACCCTGATCCCCGCCGTGGGCATGTACCAGCGCAGCGACAGGCATTTGCTGATGATCGCCGTGTCCCCCAAGCAGATCTACGAGGTCAAGGACATGATCCACGCCCTGGCCCCCGGCTCCTTCGCCGTGATGCTCCACGCCAGCGAGGTCATCGGCGAGGGCTTCAAGGGCCTGGACGTGACCGTACCCCTGAAGGATCTGCCCCGCGACGGGAGGCTCTGAGCTTTTCCCGATCCTAAAAATCTTCCCCGCCCAAAGGAGGCGCTTCTATCTGATCCGTACGGGCCGGACACCGGCCGGCCCGCCGATTTCCCATCTGCCCAAAGGAGGCGCTTTTATGCTTGCCATTTACATAATCCTTGCCATACTGGGTCTGTTCGTCTTCTTGGAGATCCTTTTCTTCCTCCTGGCCTTCGGCGGGCGCACCTGGGCCGACTTCACCAAGCACAACTTCTTCTTCAAGCCGGAGCTGCGTCCCTACGCCGACCTGATCCTCTCCGGCAAACGCTGGTGCCTGGAGACGCCCCATGAGGACGTGACTATCCGCGCTCAGGACGGCATACGCCTCCACGGGCGGTTTTACGACGTGCCGGACCGCCGGGGGATCGTCATCATGATGCACGGCTACCGCTCCATGGCGGAGAACGACTTCTCCTGCTCCTCCGCGTACGTCCACGGCCAGGGCCTGGCCATGCTCCTGGCCGACCAGCGGGCCCACGGCCAGAGCGGCGGCTTCGCCATGACCTTCGGCCTCCGGGAACACCTGGACCTGCTGGAATGGGTGCGCTATATCGCGGGGCGCTTCCCCGGGGAGAAGATCATTCTGGAGGGCCTGTCCATGGGGGCCTCCACGGTGCTGATGGCGGCGGGGGAGCCGCTGCCGCCGGAGGTCTCGGGCATTATCTGCGACTGCGGCTACACCTCCCCCCGGGAGATCATCAGCGCCGTCATAAAGAGCTATCACCTGCCCGTGGGCGTCTGTTACCCCATGGTGCGGCTGGCGGGGCGCGTCCTGGGCGGCTTTGACGTGGAGAGCTGTTCCGCCCTGGAGGCCGGAAAGCGCGCCGATCTTCCGGCCCTCTTTATCCACGGGGAGGCGGACGACTTCGTTCCCTGCCAGATGGGCCGGGACAACTTCGCGGCCTACGCCGGCCCCAAAAGGCTGTGTACCGTCCCCGGGGCGGGCCACGGCCTCAGCTACGTGGTGGATATGGAAAAATGCCAGAAGGCCCTGGTGGAATTTCTGAACGGCGTATTGGAAACAGAAAGTTTATCATGAATTTTATAATTAATTTTGATTTTCCCTTGACGAATCAGGGAGAATGAGGTAAAATGTTATGTAAATTGGGGCTTTGGTGGCCTCGCGTGAGCCGAACCCCTTTTCCAATGAGATGATACGGAGGGATATTCGTGGGACTTATACCTCAGACAAAATGCGGAAGATGTGACCGGACGTATTCCAGCCTCCGGAGCCGCTGCCCCTACTGCGGGGCGCACCGCCACAAAAAGGGCAAGAGAGCGACCGACAACGACAATTCCACCTGGAAGATCATCATCGGCATCCTGCTGATCGTGGTACTTATTGCCGCCGTCATTGTGATCGTGGTCACCAGCGCCAACGACAAGGGCCCCAGCGGCGACTCCACGGGCGACTCACACAACAACTCCTCTGACGGGGTCCAGAGCAGTCCCGGCGGCAGCACCGACGACAGTACGGACGATTCCTCCAACCCCGACACCGAAGACAGCACCGATGACAGCACCAACCCCGGCACCGACAGCACCGACGACTCCAGCGATCTCCCCGTACAGGTGATCGCCACCAGCATCACCGTCCACAAGGGGAACAGCCGCACCGAGGCCACGGACTTCATGCTCCACGTGGGCGACAGCTACAACGTCACCGCCGTGGTCACCCCGTCCAACGCCACCAGTATCCCCACCTGGACCTGTGACAACCCGTCGGCCCTGACCATCATTCCCGACGAGACGGGCATGAAGGCCACCCTGACCGTCACCGGCACCGGCAGCGTCAACGTCACCGTCAGCGTGGACAGCCTGGACTACACCTTCGTCGTCCGCTGCCGCAAATAAGCGGATTCCATAAACGTTAAAAACCCGCCTTCCGCTCCGCGGAAGGCGGGTTTTAGTGTATGCCCGCCGAATTCCCGGCGCATTGCGTATAACCCCCGTACGGGCCGGACACCCGGCCGGCCCGCCGATCGAATTTCGATTCCGCCTCCCCAAAAGGTTGCGGCTTCGCCGCTTATTCCCATTTCGGGCGGGTTTTGAACCCGCCCCTACGGTTTTTAAGGAATTTTTTTCTTCTTTTTTTGCAAAATCTTTCATCAGAGCTTGTAGGGGCCGCCTCTCTTGGCGGCCCGCCGAATTCCCGGAAAATTTCCCCCAACCGCACCCGCCGAATTCCCGGAAAATTTCCCCCGATCGCACCTGCCGAATTCCCGGAAAATTTCCCCCGATCGCACCTGCCGAATTCCCGGCAATCTATCTTTTATCGCCGTACGGGCCGCCGCCCACGGCGGCCCACCGTCATACGCAACAATTTCCCAATAATGATTTTGTTTTCTCCCAACGCATAACCCCCCGTACGGGCCGGACACCCGGCCGGCCCGCCAAACGAATTACGGAAAATTTAATTTAACCGTCGTAGGGGCCGCCTCTCTTGGCGGCCCGTCCCGGTCAATATCCGGGCTGTCAATCAACGGTGGACGGGTCGCCCGGGAGGGCGACCCCTACGGAAGCGTAAGAATGAGTCATTGCGAAATTCGATGGTGCCACGGGCCGCCAAGAGAGGCGGCCCCTACAAGGTTATACGATAGATTCATGGTAATTCGCTGGGCCGCCGTGGGCGGCGGCCCGTACGGCGTATGAGGATAGATTTTTCGTAAATCGTCAGGCGGGCCGGCCGGGTGTCCGGCCCGTACGGAACATTATGCGTAATAAATCAGGCTTCCGTATAATCGGAGGGATCCGATTTAATCACCCGCCAACTTACGCCGCTGTACGATGGTTTTCCCACACACAAAAAGACCGCCTTTCGGCGGTCTTTTTTGGTGACCTGGCCGGGATTCGAACCCGGGACACCCTGCTTAAAAGGCAGGTGCTCTGCCTGCTGAGCTACCAAGTCATACCTTGTTCCATCGTATCTTTCAATATTTGTCGCCGCGCGTTCCCTTTGTCAAAAAAGGCCTCTGGCCTTTTTTGACAGGGCTGGCAGGGATGGCGGGACTCGAACCCACGAATGCAGGAGTCAAAGTCCTGTGCCTTACCGCTTGGCGACATCCCTATTTAACAGGTATATGTTGACGCCGCCTTCAGGCGGCGTCAACGCGTGGGGTGGGTAAAGGGACTCGAACCCTCGACACCCGGAACCACAATCCGGTGCTCTAACCAACTGAGCTACACCCACCATATTCAATTTAGCCCCCAAACTTTGTCAATTGGGGTCCCCGCGCAATCGTAGATTGCGTGGGGAGAGGAGGAGCGAACCATCGCCGGTTCCGCCAAAATGGGGCCCCCGCGCGATTCTAAATCGCGTGGGGAGAGGAGGAGCGAAGCCAGCGTGTGAGGCGTGAGGCGGGCGCCCGTGGCGTTTGCCTCACGCCGAGGAACGCCTTCCGCGTCAATTGGGGCCCCCGCGCAATCGTAGATTGCGTGGGGAGAGGAGGAGCGAACCTGGCGAGTGAGGGCGAATACCTGGAGCCCGAACCATCGCCGGTTCCGCGACGACGACGTGGCACGCCAAGAGGGACTCGAACCCCCGGCCTACTGCTTAGAAGGCAGTTGCTCTATCCTGCTGAGCTATTGGCGCGTGTTGAGTCGGCATCAGGTCTGCCTGAGCCGAAAACCGCCGGGGGAACACTGCCTTGCTGCTGGAGCGGGTGATGGGAATCGAACCCACGTCCCCAGCTTGGAAGGCTGGTGCACTAGCCGTTGTGCTACACCCGCGGGTATCTACCGATCTTCACGCCGCTCAGGTCAAATGAAGTTCAGTATCTTCACGGCCTAATGATGGTAACACAAATTTTCCCCTTTGTCAAATGTTTTTTGAAATTTTCAGAAAAAACTCCCCCCTCGGGGGCGAGGGGGGAAATCACAGCTTTTCTTTAAAGCCGTCAGGCCTTTTTTTGCTGTAAAGCGGCTGTCAGGGTGTCCACATACGTTTTCAGCTCCTCCAAGGAGGGGAAAACGGGGATCGCCTCTCTTTGCCGGGAAAAGACGTTCCGCGCCGGGGGCTTGGGAGGCTCCGGCTTTTTCGGGGCCGGGGCCGGAACAGGGGCGGGCGCAAGCCCGTCTGCCTCCCGTTCCAGATCCTCCACAGGTCTTTCGGAATAAAAATGATCCCGGAAGATGTGCCGCAGCTCATGCTCCAGGCACTCCTTCCGCCGGGCAGGGCTTAAATGGCTGCTCAGATAGATGTCAAAGGTGCCGTCGTCGTTGGGGACGGTCACCCCCTCCACCGTAGGCGGAAAATCAACGACCCGGACAAAATAATCCGGCGTCCACACGGTTTACTCGCCCTTCTGCTCGGTGCGGCGCAGCGCGTCGATGATGGCGACGGCCCGCTCCACGTCCTTGGGGGAGGCGTCTTTGGCCAGGGAGAACAGCATTCTGCACTCGCTGCGGTTGCGCAGCATATCCAGATACGTCTCCAGCTCCGCGTCCATGGGGGCGGAGAAGGGCATTCTGTCGGTGCTCTCGCCCTTGAGATACGCCAGAGACACGCCAAAGAAGTCGGCGATCTTCTTCAGGGTCGAATCCCGGGGGACGCTGGACCCGGACTTCCAGGTGCTGAGAGCCGCCTGGGAAATGCCCGTCTCCTTGGACACCCGGTAGGACGTAACGCACTGTTCCTTACAAAGTTGCATAAAAATTTCGTACATTTTTTGTTCACTCCTACAAATAATTATTTATGCTTAAAAAAGTGCTTGACAAATTGCGGCGGGAGAAGTATAATACGACCATCAAAGCAAAGCAAACTTGCGAATAGTTCCTTACATTCCATTTACAAGCTTTGTGTGGCTTCGACTATATTTCGCCCCGCAGCGGGAGCTTGCGCCTTGGGCAAATATATATGAAGTATACCACATGCGCTTAATTTTGTCAAGCATTGCTTTGAAATTAATTTTCATTTTTAGGAGGAATGTGCAGTTGCGAATTTGGAGAAAAAGGCTGATCCCGGAGGGCGATGAACCGCCCGAAAACCGGGAGATGACGGGCCTCTACTGCCGGCGCTGTCTCCAGGAGCTGGAGCGCGGCGAGCTTTACGGCGTAGGGGAGCATGGCGTGGTGCTGTGCGCGGCCTGCGCCGGCGAGGAGTGGGAGAGCCTCACGGAAGGGGAGCGCCTCGCCCTGCTGGGGTTCGAGGTGCCTGACGAGACGGCCCCCGGGCCGGAGCCGGAGGAGGAAGGGGGGATCTGATGGAGCTTACCGCGAAAGAGCTGAGCGACGGCATCGACAGGTGCATCGCCCACTGCACCCAGACGGGGGAGGCCCCGGTGGGATTTGTCCTGCACAAGTTCGTGGACGTCCCGGAGGGGGAGCTGGCCCGCTATCTGGAGCAGGGGGAGAAGATGCGCCGGGGGGAGCTGAAATATTCCCGCGGCCTGGAGATCCGCTTTCTGGCCGCCCGCCGGTGGGACGAGTTCAAGACGTTCTTTTGGCTGGACAGGGCCCAGCGCGACCCCAAAAACGCCAGCTTCGCCATGTTCAACCTGAAGCAGTCGGAAAACGGCGGCTACGCCGAGAAGGAGGCCAAAACGGGCAAAAGCACCGTGGTCATCAGGCTTGACGGCGTAGGCGGCAGGGAGGCCATGGAATGAGCGGCCTTCTAAGACAGGAGGGGGGAGCGGGCGCGGACAGGGCGGAGGAGAGCCGGATCGTCTTTGACCCGGGTACGGCCAACGAGAAGCAGCGGCGATTTTTCCTGGCCCGGGCGCCCTTCATCGCCTACGGCGGAGCCAAGGGCGGCGGCAAGACCTGGGCCGTGCGCGTAAAGGCCGTGGGCGGGGCCGTCTGCAACCCCGGCATCAGGATCCTCATCATGCGGCGCACCTACCCGGAGCTGGAGGAGAACCACATCGGCCCCATCGTCCATATGGTGCCGCCGGAGCTGGGGACGTACCTGGCCACCACCCGGCGCATGACCTTCTTCAACGGCTCCACCATCAAATTCGGCCACTGGGCGGGGGAGCTTTCAGAGCTGGAGTACCAGGGCCAGGAGTTCGACTGGATCTTCATCGACGAGGCCACCCAGTTCACCGAGCGGGCCTTCCACTACCTGAAGGGGTGCCTGCGGGGCGTCAGTCCCTATCAAAAGCGCATGTACCTGACGTGCAACCCGGGAGGCGTTGGACACGTCTGGGTCAAGCGGCTTTTCATCGACAGGGACTACCGGCGCTCCCCAAATCCCGAGGAGGACGAGGCCCCGGAGGACTACGTCTTTATCCCCGCCACGGTGGAGGACAACGGCTTTTTGCTGAAAAGCTCCCCCCACTACCTGAAGATGCTGTCCCAGATGCCGGAGAACGTGCGCCGGGCCTACCGTTACGGCGATTGGGACGCCCTGGGCGGCAGCTATTTTTCCGAGCTGCGCCGGGACGTACATACCTTCTCCCCCATGCGTATCCCCCATCACTGGCGGCGCTACCGGGCCATGGACTACGGCCTCGATATGCTGGCGGTGCTGTGGATCGCGGTGGACGGGGAGGGGCGGAGCTGGGTCTACCGGGAGTGGACGCAGCCGCGGCTCATCGTGCGGCAGGCGGCGGCGGGGATCCTGGAGCGGACGCTGCCCGGGGAGACGGTGGACGCCACCTTCGCCCCGCCGGACCTGTGGAGTACCCAGAAGGACACGGGCCGGACCATGGAGGAGATCTTCCGCTCCGGCGGCGTGCCGCTGACGCGGGCCGACAACAGCCGCGTCCAGGGCCATATGCTCATCAAGGATATGCTGGCCCCGGGGTCGGACGGCAGGCCCGGACTTATGATCTCCACCGACTGCCGGAGGCTCCTGGCGGACATGACCGCCATTCAGGCGGACGAGGACAACCCCGGCGACGCCGCCAGGGAACCCCACGAGGTCACCCACACCGTGGACGCCCTGCGCTACTACTGCGTCTCCCGGGTGGCCCCCGCCGATCCGCCCCGGACGGAGACGGAGGAGTGGACGGGCGATCCCTTCTGGGGCGGGGAGCCGTCCTGGAGCTACCTGATGTATTGAGCCTTATGTATTGAGATGAGTTGAGATGTATTGAGATGTGTTGAGTATAATTTGCGAAAGGATGAGGGAAATGGCGAAGATCACAACAAACGGCCGGGAGAAGGTCTTTAACATCACCCGCTGGCGGGGGGTCAACGAGGCCCCGGAGGGGGAGGCGGCCCTGCTGCCGGGGGAGGCGGCGGTGATGCGCAACTTCTGCGTCACCTCCGGCGGGGCGCTGAAAAAGCGGCCCGGGAGCCGGAATGTGGCGGGGTTTTTAAATGAGTACACCCCCCGCGTCCGGGAGGGGTCGGCCCGGTGCCTTCTCACCGAGACCGGGGCGGGCGGCGGCCTTACGCTGTACCCCCGCGTGGAGTGCGACGGCGTGGGGGCCGTCCAGTGCGCCGGGGAGGGCGTGACGGTGACCGGGGAGAACGCCGACGCCTACAAGGGGTATTTCTACCCCCGGGACGGCCTGTGCTGGGCGCTGGACCGGGTGGAGCGCACCGGCGGCGTGGGCGGGGAGGCCATCACCGGCGGCACGGCGGCCCCGGGGACGCTGTCGCAGATGGCCTCCGGCGCCCTGAACACCGGCACGGGGGCCTGCGAGGGGACGGCGTACCTGGACACCTGGGCCGAGGCCGTCCTGGACAGCGCCGAGAGCGGCGTCCGGGTGGCGGGGGAGACTACCCGCCGGGAGGCCCCCGCCCGCCGGAGTCCCGGCTGGGACACCCGGGAGCAGGGCGGGTGGCTTCTGCGGGACGGGCGGCTGTGGAAGTATTACGGGGCCAGGGTGGACGCCTGCCGCCCCGGCACCGTCTGGAACAAATACCAGTGCGCCGTGGCCTATGACGGGGCCGCCGCCCAATACGCCCCCGGGGCCTTTTTAGGGACGGTGACCACCCTGGACAAAGCCCTGCCCGACAGCGGCAGGGGCTATCTGAGCGAGGGGACGTTCTCTTACGGCGGCACGGTCTACACGCTGATGCGCCAGGGCGGGGACTACTACTGCTACGAAAAGACCTCCGCCGAGCCGTCCTTCTACGAGGTGAGTTACAGCTTCCACGGGATCCCCATGACGGTGACGGCCAACACCTGCCGGTGGTATTTCAACGAGACCTACGCCGCCCCGGCGGAGACGGCGGACAGCGCGGTGCGGGGCGTCTGGTCGGGCTTTGTCAAGGGCCGGGAGGTGCTGTGCGCCGCCTGCGGGGGGTTCCTCTGGGAGCTGAGGGAGCAGGACGGCGCGTGGACGCGTGTCTCCGCCGGAGCCATGGACACCTCCCGGGACGTACATATGTTCGGCTTCGACGAGAAGCTCTATCTTCTGAACGGGCAGAAGTACCTGGTCTGGGACGGGGACAGGCTTTCGGAGGTGGAGGGCTACCGGCCCCTGGTGGCCGTGGCCGTGCCGCCCTCCGGCGGCGGGACGCTTTTGGAGAACGTGAACCGCCTGACGGCGGGCCGCCGCGCCCGGTTCTCCCCGGACGGGGAGGCAAAGACCTTCCAGCTGCCGGAGGGGGATATCAGATCCGTGGACTGGGTAAAGGATCTGACGGCACCGGCGGCGGTCATCAGGAGCGACCAGGGCGGAGATGGGACCGTCGGACGGGTCGCCGGGGACGGCGACCCCTACGGCGAACCTGTTGCCGATGTCACAGCCGCCGCCGTTCCGGGGTACACCGTGGACCTGGCCGCCGGGACGGTGACCTTTGAGACCGCCCCGGAAAAGGGGGTGGATACGCTGGAGATCGCCTGGAGCGCCCGGGAGGACTACCGGGGGCAGGTGTGCGGTATGCGCTTCGCGGAGATCTACAACGGGGCCCAGGACACCCGGGTGTTCCTCTACGGGGACGGCTCCAACCGGGCCATTTATTCCGGCCTTGACTACGACGGCAGGCCCCGGGCGGACTATTTTCCCGATCTCTACGAGGTGTCCGTAGGGGACGCCAACACACCCCTCACCGCCATGATCCGCCATTATAATAAGCTGATGGCCTTCAAGCTGGACTCCGCCTGGAGTATTGGCTACGATACCATCACCTTAGTGGACGGGACGGTGACGGCGGGGTTCTATGTGGCCCCGGTGAACCGGGCCGTGGGCAACTGCGCCTGGGGCCAGGCACAGCTGGTGCAGAATAGGCCCCGCACCCTGGACGGGCGCAGCGTCATCGAGTGGCAGGCGGCGGGCGCCTCCGGCGTCACCGGGGATCAGCGCAACGCCCAGCGGGTGAGCCAGCGGGTGGACAGCTCCATCAGGCGGTTCGATCTGACAAAGGCCCGCACCTTCTACGACAAGTTCAGCCACGAGTATTTCGTCATCGGCGAGGACGGCACGGCCATCGTGCAGAACCTGGACGTGGACGCCTGGTATGTGTATACGGGCCTGGAGGTGACGTGCATGATCAACTACCGGGACGAGCTTTACTACGGCACCCGGGACGGGACGCTCCGGCACTTCTCCGACAGCTACTTTTCCGACAACGGGGAGGCCATCGACGCCGTGTGGGAGTCCGGGGCCATGAGCATGGGGCAGGACTTCCGGCGCAAGTACTCCGCCACGGTGTGGATCGGCATACGCCCCGAGGACAACGGGTATCTGGAGGTGACGGCCCAGACGGACAGGAAAAGCGACTTTGCCGTGTACGACGTCCAGAGCCTCAACGCCGCCGGGGTGCCGGAGATGGACAGGATCAAGCTGAAGGCCAAGAAATTCACCTACTACAAGCTGATTTTGCGCAACGACACCGCCGACAAAACCGCCACCGTGGTCAGCGCGGACGTGAGGGTGAGAGAAGCGGGGTATGTGAGGTGAGTGAAACGGACGGGCATTTTACAGTCTTTCGTTAGACGCCGTAGGGGCCGCCGCCCACGGCGGCCCGGATAAGGGAGCAGTTGCGTTAGAGATTGTAGGGGCCGCCTCTCTTGGCGGCCCGCGCAAGGACGCGGCGTAACCGCAACTTTTTGGGGAGGCGGAATCGAAATTCGAGTGGCGGGCCGGCCAGTGTCCGGCCCGTACGGGATCGCTGTACGAAAGAAAACATGAGATACGGGGGCCGAGGTGTATGACGGCGGGCCGCCTGGAGAGGCGGCCCCTACAAGCCCGATGGAGGGATTGCCCGAAAATAACGGGGTTTTCCCCGGCCGCCCGCAAGGAAGGAGATCATCAGGAGAAACATATGGCAATATCCATTTACGACGAACAATTTTTGAATGACGAGCAGAGGAAGCGGCTGCAGGCGTTTACCGACGCCTGGAACCAGGCCAACGCCAGGGGCGACAGGGCCGGTATGGAGGCCGCCCACGCGGCGGCGGAGCGGGTCCGGGCCGAGGCCAACTACTCCGGCACCATGGACGGCAGCGGCTTTGTGGATCTGGGCGGCGGCTCCGGCGGCCAGTCCGGCGGCTTTGGCGGCTCCGGGAGCTGGGACGGTCAGTCGGGCGGTTCCGGCGGCTGGGGCGATCTGAGCGGCTCTGCCGGGGGCTGGGGCGGCCAGACAGGCAGCACCGGCGGCTCAGGCTATGCCGGGGGCGGGTACAGCCCCACCCAGCTGCCTTCCTACGAGGCCGCCGTCAAGGAGGTGAACGACCTCTACGACGCGGCCCGGGCGCGAAAGCTCGGCGAGCTGAAGGCGGCTTACGACCGCTCCCTGGAGGCCCTGCGGGCGGAGGCGGAGAAGCTCCCCGGCCTCTATGACGTCCAGCGCAACGAGGCCGCCGCGGAGGCGGAGCTGGCGGGGCGGAATTTCAATGAATACGCCGCCGCCACGGGCCTCAACTCCGGCGCGGCGGGGCAGGCGGCCCTGGCCCGGTCCAACCGGCTCCAGGGGGAGCTGGCGGCTCTGGGACAGCAGGAGGCGGAGGCCCAGACGGAGGCGGCCCGTCGGGAGACGGATCTGCGGACGAAATACGCCGGCGACGTGGCCGACGCCGTGGCCCAGGGGGAGCTGGACCGGGCGGCGGCGCTGCTGGAGGAGTACCGGCGGGCGGAGGAATCCCGGGTGGAGACGGCCCGCAAGCAGGCCGATGAGAATTACCGGGCCTGGCAGTCCGGGGTCACCGTCGCCCAGGCGGTGGAGAAGGCCCGGCAGGAGGCGGCCCAGGCGGCGGAGAAGGCCCGGCAGGAGGCGGCCCAGGCCCAGGCGGAGGCCGCCAGCGCCAGCCGGAAGGAGGCCCTGGAGCGGGCCGAGAGACTGGCGGAAGCCGGGGACTTTTCGGGGTATCTGGCCCTGGGGTATTCCCAGGCCGAGACGGAGGCCATGCGCCAGGCGTGGATCGCCAAAAATCCCGCCGCCGCCTACCGGGCGGGGCTGATCTCCTGGGAGGAGTTCAGCCGCATGACGGGCAAATGAGCGGAGAGAAAGGAAAGGGAGGATATCGTGATAAACGTACTTTTGGCCCTGCTGGCGCTGGTGATCGCCGAGGCGGCGGCGCTGGCGGGGGTGGGGATCGTGAAGGCAGTCCGGGAGCTGAAGGACCGGGGGGATACGCCGCCCCGGGGGATCGGGCAGGAACCCGGAGAGGACTACGAGAAACGCTGGCGGGAGGGCATGGACGCCATGATGGGCTACGACCTGGCCGCCGCCCGCCGCGCCGCCGGGAGGGAACAGCATGAGGACTGACGTGTTGAGAAACCGGCTGGCCCCGGAGGGCTTTGACGCCCCGGCGGAGCCGCCGGAGCGGGAGGATCCGCGAAACGCGCTGACCCCCGAGGCGGTGTGGGCGCTCTACGACAGGGGCAGGGCCTTCAAGGAGGCCATCGGCCTTTACGAGACGGTGAACACCAACGAGAACTTCTTCATCGGCAAGCAGTGGGAGGGGGTGCGGTCCAACGGCCTGCCCACGCCGGTGTTCAATATCCTGAAGCGCGACGTGTGCTTTGTGGTCAGCTCCATCACCTCCGACAACCTGACGGTGCGGGCGACGCCCCTGGCGGCCTCCGCCGGGACGCGGGGGCTTACGGAGCCGGCGCGGATCCTCAGCGAAGAGCTGGAGAGCATCTTTGAACATGTGCGCCTGCCGTCCCTGCTGCGGGAGTTTGCCAGGGACGCGGCGGTGCGGGGCGATGGGTGCGTCTATACCTGGTGGGATCCGGAGCTGAAAAACGGCACCCCCGTGGACGGGGGCATCAGAAGCGAGGTGATCCCCAACACCCGCGTCCACTTTGGCAATCCCAACGACAGGCGGGTGCAGGATCAGCCGTATATCCTGGTGGAGAGCCGGGAGCTGGTGGAGGCGCTGCGGGAGCAGGCCTATGAAAACGGAAGCCCCGACTGGGACGCCATCGCCGCCGACGACGACAACACCCACCCCGGCGACGAGCGCCGCACCGACGACAAGGTGACGAAGCTGCTCTACCTGTGGCGGGACCGGGACAGCGGGGAGATCTGGGGCTATGTCTGCACCAGGAACGCCCAGGTGAAGGCCCCATTCCCCCTGGGGGTGCGGCTCTACCCCCTGACGTGGCTCAACTGGGACTATGTGCCTGACTGCTGTCACGGCCAGGCCATGCTGACGGGGCTTATCCCCAACCAGATCTTCATCAACAAGATGTGGGCCATGTCCATGCTGAGCCTGATGACCACCGCCTACCCCAAGATCGTCTACGACAGGACGCGGATCCCCAAGTGGACCAACCAGGTGGGCCAGGCCATCGGCGTCACCGGCGGGGACGTGTCCACCGCCGCCCGCTCCATCTCCCCGGCGGCCATCTCCCCCCAGGTGACCCAATTCATCGAGGCGGCCATCGAGCAGACCAACAGGAACCTGGGCACCACCAACGCCGCCCTGGGGGACGTGAAGCCCGAAAACACCTCCGCCATCATCGCCCTCCAGCGGGCGGCGGCCACCCCCAGCGAGATCACCAAGCAGAACCTGCACCAGTGCGTGGAGGAGCTGGCGCGGATCTACATGGAGTTCCTGGCCTCCTTCTACGGCCTTCGGACGGTGGACCGGGAGGACGGTACCGCGGCGCTCTTTGACTTCAACGTGTTCCGGGAGCTGCCCATGGCGCTGAAGATCGACGTGGGGGCCAGCGCCTACTATTCCGAGATCGCCTCCATCCAGACCCTGGACAACCTGTTGAGCCAGGGGCGGATCGACATTTTGCAATACCTGGAGCGGGTGCCGGACGGGTACATCACCGACCGGCGGGGGCTGATAGACGAGATCAAAAAAGCGAGAGAGGAGAAGATGAAAAATGGAAATTGAGAGACAGGACTGGTTTTCTGAGGGGTGGGCCGAGGACGGCGGCGTTGTGGCCGACGGCCGGGAGGACGAGGCTCTGCCCCCGGAGCCGGAGGAGACAGGCAAGGCCGCCCCGGAGCCGGAGGAGACGCCCCAGGCCGCCCCGGAGGCGGCGGGGGAGGCGGCCCCCGAGGCCCAAGGCCCCGCCGCGCCCCAGGGCCGGGAGGCGGACTTCCTGGCGTTTATGGAGGCCTATCCCCAGGTGGAGCCGGGGGATATCCCCCCGGAGGTCTGGCGGCGGGCCGCCGCCGGGGAGAGCCTCACCGCCGCCTACGCCCGCTATGAGGCGGACAGCCTGCGCCGGGAGAACGCCTACCTCCGCCAAGGCCAGCGCAACCGCCTGCGCTCCGCCGGGAGCCAGCAGGGCGTTGGCGCGGGGGACAGGCGGCTGGACGCCTTCGACTCCGGCTGGGACAACGCCTATTGATCCCCGGCGGCCCTTTTCGCGCCGGGAAGGGGGTGAGGCCGGTGTAGGGAGACAGAACGATCATAAAAACAGGAAAATATAACTTTTAAACCAAAAAATAGGAAAAATGTAAAGGAGAAACGAACATATGGCAATCAATCTGGCAAAAAGAGCATCTGACAAGGTAGTGGAGCGGTTCAGGCTGGGATCCTGCACCGAGGGGATCTTCTCCAACCGCTGGAAGTGGACGGGGGTCAGCACTGTGCAGGTCTACTGTGTGGACAAGCTGCCTCTCAACGACTACGACAAGGCCAAGGAGGACGGCAGCCGCTTCGGGGCGCTGACGGAGCTGGGCGACACCGTCCAGGAGATGACCGTCACCGACGACAAGGCCTTCAACGGCTCCATCGACAAGGGCAACAACACCGCCCAGATGATGATCAAGGCGGCCTCCAGCGTCCTGCGCCGCCAGACCGACGAGGTGATCATACCCTATGTGGACAAGTACCGCCTGAAGAAGCTGGCCGCCGGGGCGGGCCTCACCGGTGCCAACGTGGCCCTGACCCGGGAGAACGCCATCGAGACCATCATGAAGGCCGGGGCGGAGATGAGCAACCAGAAGGTGCCCCGGGACGGCCGCGTGCTGTATATCGGCGAGAGCGAGGCCATCAAGGTGAAGCTGGCCGACCAGGTGGTGGGCGCGGACAAGCTGGCGGGGCAGGTGCTGGTGTCCGGCGTCTGCGGCACCATCGACGGAATGCAGGTGCGGGTGGTACCCGACGACTATATGCCCGAAAACGTGGTGTTCATAATCGTGCGCAAGGGCTGCGCCGTGGCCCCCAAGAAGATCGAGACGTACCGTATCCTGGAGGAACACCCCGACATCGACGGCGCGGTGGTGCAGGGGCGCCTCCTGCACGACTGCTTCGTGCTGGAGCCTCTGGAGGCCGGGATCTATGTGGGGAAGTCCAGTGGCAATTAAGCTGAAGCAGGGCGACGCCTACATGATGCCGCTGAGCGTCACCGTCAACGGCGGGCAGCTCCCCATAAGCCAGGTGGAGGCGGTGGAGGTGCGGCTGGGGAAGATCCGCAAGCTCTACCCGGAGGAGATCGGCTACGACGTGGAGACGGGGCGGTTCCTGGTGCCGCTCCGGCAGGAGGACACCTTCGCCTTGCCGGAGGACGACGCGGCGCGGCTGGACGTGCGGGTGAAATTCAAGGGCGGCGCCGTGGCCGGGACGCAAAAAACCGCCACGGTGGAGGTCGTAGACGCGGTAAGCGAAGAGGTGATCTGAGGCCGCATGGCCTTTGATCTGAGTACCGGCAGACCCGCCGGGGGTTAAATAAGGTTGCCCGCCTTATGGGCGGGCGGGGATCTGCTTCCCCTCTTTTGACCCGCCAAAAGAGGGGAAGCAGCAAGGGGAGAAAACCGGCTCAGGGGGGATTTCGTTTTTTCCCCCCTGAGAACCCCCTTTTGAAAACGACCACACAGGGGCCGCGGCCCCTATGTGGAGAACCCCGGGGGAGCGCCCGCGGGAAAGCGGGCGCGGGAATTGGAATTTCCCCCGCACGAAATTTTGCGTTTTTAGCGTAAAGTTCCTGTACGGGCCGGACACCCGGCCGGCCCGCCAATCGAATTACGAAAAAACCATCCCTAAACCTTGTAGGATTTCCAAAAATCCGTCGATTAACCTTATCTTTTTACACGCATAAAATAAAAAGGAGGAATTTAATGGATATCAACACAAGCTTGCCGGAGGCGGCGGGCGCGGTGGAGGTGGAGCTGGGGCAGTTCGGGCTGGTGCCCGGCCCCAAGGGGGACGCGGGAGAGCGCGGCCCCAGGGGGTACGGCATAGCGTCCGCCGTGCTGAACGAGGACTTCACGCTGACGCTCAGGTTCGAGGACGGCTCCAGCTACACCACCCGCTCCCTGCGGGGGGAGACCGGGGCCAGGGGCGACACCGGCCCCACCGGCCCTGTCGGTCCCGCCGGGGACACCGGCCCCCGGGGAGAGCCGGGGCCTCAGGGGGAGCGGGGGGAGGCCTTTACTTATGAGGACTTCACCCCCCAACAGCTTAAGGCTCTGACCGGCCCCCAGGGAGAGCGGGGCCCCGCCGGTCCCGAGGGGCCCCAGGGCGGGAAGGGCGACACCGGCCCCACAGGCCCCCAGGGGGAGCCGGGGGACGTGTGGGTTCCCAGCGTGGCGGAGAACGGCGACCTCACCTGGGAGAAAAACGCCCCGGACGCGCCGGGGACGGTGAACATCAGAGGCCCCCGGGGGGAGCAGGGCCCCGCGGGGGAGCGCGGCCCGGTGGGGCCTGCCGGTCCCGGCGGCGGGGATATGGTGGAGGCCACCTACGATCCCCAGGGCATGGGCCAGGACATCTTCGCCTACGCCGACCGGGTGGCCGGGGAGAAGGCGGGGGAGGCGGTGAAGAACGTCAGCGCCGGGAACGTGAGATTTACAGACGGCGAGACGTTCCAGCAGAAGCTGGAGGCCGGGACGCTCAAGGGCGACAGGGGGGAGACCGGCCCCGCAGGCCCCACCGGCCCCGCCGGGAAGGACGGGGAACCCGGAGAACCCGGCGCCAGGGGCACTGACGGCCAGGACGGCCCCACCGGCCCCGCCGGGAGGGACGGCGACACCTGGTTCCCCCGGGTGGACGCGGACACGGGGGTGCTTTCCTGGACGAAAAACACCGGCGGGGAGCCGGAGAGCGTGAACATAAAGGGGCCGAAGGGCGACACCGGCGCGCCCGGGGAGCAGGGCGCGCCCGGTAAGGACGGCGCGGCGGGCGCTCCCGGCAGAGACGGCGCCGACGGCAAGGACGGCGCACCCGGCAAGGACGGCGCGCCGGGGGCCACCGGGCCCCAGGGGCCGGAGGGGCCGAACAGGGTGAGTACCGCCACCGCCACGGACATCACCGGCCTTCTGAAAGGCGACGGGGCCGCCGTCCGGCAGGCGGCGGCGGGGACGGACTACATCTCCCCGGCAAATCTCACCGCCCGCCTGGGGCGGGGGGACAATGTGGCCGCCGCCAATACGGCCTACGGCAGTTTTATGGCCAGGGCCGTGGCCGCCGGGACGGAGGCGCCCCAGAGCCTTGCCGACGGGTGCGTTTTTCTGGTGTATGAGTGAGGTGAGGGCATGAGCATCTTATTTGGCGCGGAAGGCGCGAAAAATGTCCGGGAACTCTATGTGGGGGCGGAGGGCGGCCCCCGGCGGGTGAAGGAGGGGTATCTGGGCGTGGATGGCGCGGCCCGGCTCTTTTACACGTCGGCCCCACGCGTCTACGGCGTGGAGTGGGACGGCTCGGCGGCCTCCGCCTGGACGAGAACAGACGGCGCGGAGAGGCTGGAAGCGCCCCGGCCCGCCCTGGGCGGCGGCGCTGGCGGCTCCCCCTTTGACAAGCTCCAGCCCTGGGCCGGTATGGTGAAGGAGGAGCGGGCCGGAGGGACCATGGTGAGGATCCCCCGGTTCTGGTACAAGCTGGCGCGGAGCGGCAAGGGGCTGAAGCTCCAGATCGCCGCCCAGCCGGTGGAGGGCTTTTCCGTCTCCCCCGCCCACATGGACAGGGGCGACGGCGGGGGCCAGCGGGAGGCGGTGTACGTGGGGCGCTACCACTGCGCCCAGGGTACCTTTAAAAGCACCGCCGGGGCGGCCCCGGCCTCCAGGCACACCCGCGCCGTGGGGCGGGAGAGCTGCAGGCAGGTGGGGGAGGGGTATTACCAGATGGATCTGGCCATGCGCTTTACCCTGTGGCTTTTGTATCTGGTGGAGTTCGCGGACTGGAACAGCCAGGCCGCCATCGGCATGGGCGGCTCCAGCGGCGGCGCCAGGGAGGCAAACGGCCAGACCGACGGGCTGACCTATCACACCGGCACCACCCAGAGTACCCGGGAGGCCGGAGGCTTTACCCAGTACCGCTGGATCGAGGGGCTGTGGGACAATGTCTACGACTGGTGCGACGGGTGCTACAACAACAGGAACGGCCTGAACGTGATCCTCAACCCCCAGAATTTCAGCGAAAGCACCGGCGGCAGGGTCATAGGTAAGCCCGCCAACGGCTGGCCCGCCGCCCTGACCGTGGGATCCACAGGGGGATTCCCCGCCTTTTACCCCTCCGCCGCCGGGGGGAGCGAGAGTACCTACACCTGCGACTACTGGTCTTACAGCACGTCCAACCCGTGCGTCTATGTGGGCGGCTCCGAGAGGGCCTACGGCCAGCACGGCCTTTTCTATGTGGCCTACGACGCGGCCTCCTACGCCAGCGACGACGTGGGTTCCCGGCTCATGGAGCTGCCGTGAGGGACGGGGAATAAACTGTATATATAAAAAGAGGGAGAAAAAAATGAAAGAAAATATCTGCAAGGGCCTGGTGGCCGCGGCGGGGGCCGCGGTGGGCCTCTACTTCAAGGAGCTGCTGGTACCCGTGGCGGTGCTGGTGGCGGTGATGCTCTTAGACTACGTTACCGGCATGGCGGACGCCTGGGCCGCCAGGGAGCTCAGCTCCAAGACGGGGATCCTGGGGATCGTGAAGAAGCTGGGCTACCTTATCGCCGTGGCGGTGGCCGTGGTGGTGGACTGGGTGATCCAGTCGGTGGCCCATAACGCGGGGCTGGAGCTGGGGAGCTTTTACGCCTTCGGCCTTTTGGTGACGGTGTGGCTGATCCTCAACGAGCTTATCTCCATTTTGGAGAACCTGTCGGCCCTGGGCGTACCCCTGCCGGGGTTTTTGATGAAGGTGATCGAGAAGCTGAAAAAGACGGCGGAGGAGAAAGGGGACAGCAATGAATCTGATGAAATGCCTCCTCATTGAGAACGACTGCTACAAGGCCGGGGCGGCGTTGAGGCCCCGGGGGGTGATGGTTCACTCCACCGGGGCGAACAACCCCCATCTGCGCCGGTACGTCCAGCCCGCGGCGGGGCAGGAGGGGTACGAGGCCCTTATGGCCGCCCTGGGGCGCAACGCCAACGGCAACCACTGGAACCGGCCCATCGCCGACCCTGATAAGCGCAAGTGCGTCCACGCCTTTATCGGCAGGCTGGCCGACGGTTCTATCGCCACGGTGCAGACCCTGCCCTGGGAGATGCAGGCGTGGCACTGCGCGGGGCGGGCCAACGGGACGCATATCGCCTTTGAGATTTGTGAGGATACCCTGGACGACCCGGCGTATTTCCGGGCGGTGTACCGGGAGGCGGTGGAGCTGACGGCGTATCTGTGCGGGCGGTTTGGCCTTGACCCGCTGGCGGACGGCGCGGTGCTGTGCCACAAGGAGGGGGCGCGGCGGGGCTGGGCCTCGGATCACATCGACGTGGAGCATTGGTTCCCCCGGCAGGGGAGGACGATGGACGAATTCAGAAAGGACGTAAAGGAGAGGACGGAGGATATGACAGGCGAGGAGATCGTCAGACGGATCAACGAATACACCGCCGCGCTCCCCGTACCCGCGTGGGCGGCGGAGGAGCTGAGGGAGGCCAGGGAGCTGGGGATCACCGACGGGACCGATCCCTTGGGGCTGATCCCCCGCTATCAGGCGGCCATCATGGCCAAGCGGGCCGTGGACGCGGCGAGGGGGAGGAAATGAGATGAAAACGGGAAAGGACATTTTTGACGCCGCCATGGGCCTGATGGACGAGCTTGACCGGGAGGGCAGGCCCGACAACCCGGACACGGAGGAGTATGCCCGCCGCGCGCCGGGGATCCTCAACATGATGGTGGCGGAGTACAGGATCCTGGCCGGGGAAAAGGGCGGGATCCTGCCCCTGGAGGCGCTGGAGGAGCCGGTCTTGCGGATCCCTGATGTGTACGCCGTGGGGGTGATGCACTACGGCCTGGCGGCGAACCTGCTGGTGGACGAGAACCCCGCCGCGGCGGGCTTTTACGAGCAGCGGTACGAGGAGCTGCGGAACATCTATTTCACGCGCTTCGGCGCGGAGCCGGACGCCGCCGTGGAGGATCTGTACGGGGGCATCGAGTTCGGACAGTTCGGAAGATGGTGAGGGGGGAGACGTAAAACGGCGGAGGAGGCGGATTACCGGCCAATCTTGCCAAAACCGCCGTACGGGCCGCCGCCCACGGCGGCCCGTACGGCGATTAAATTAAATTTCCGGGAATTCGGCGGGCCGCATTGGGGGCCCCATCGGGCCGTTGCCCGATGGGGAAAGGAGGAGCGAACCTGGCGAGTGAGGGCGAATACTTGGAACCCGAGCCATCGCCGGTTTCGCGACGACGCAGGCGGCCCCTCCGCCGCACGGCGGCGGGGTGATTGAATCGGAAGGGGAACCCTGACGGTTCCCCTTCCAAACCCTTCCCTCCGAACATACGGAAGCCGTAGGGGCGGGTTCAAAACCCGCCCGCCGAATTACCAAAAGACTTTCCCATAAGTTGTAGGGGCCGCCTCTCTTGGCGGCCCGCAATTGTAATATGCGGCGGAGCCGCAACCTTTTCACAATATTTCCGCGGAGGCGTATCCGCCTCCGCGGAAATATTGTGAAAAATCTCCTATCTTCTATTTGACTTTTTGTTTAAATATGCTATAATTATAACGATAAGCGGGAGGGTATCCCCGCAATATAACGAAACGGGAGGAGTTTTCACATGGTTGATTTCAGTCTGAAGGGTAAGATCGCCCTTATTACCGGCGCGTCCTACGGCATCGGCTTCGCCATCGCAAAGGGCATGGCCAGCGCGGGCGCCACCATCGTGTTCAACGACATCAAGCAGGAGCTGGTGGACAAGGGGATCGCCGCCTATAAGGAGGCGGGCATCGACGCCCACGGCTATGTCTGCGACGTCACCAACGAGGAGGCCGTCGGCGAGTTTGTCAAGAAGGTCACCGAGGAAGTGGGCCACATCAACATCCTGGTGAACAACGCCGGCATCATCATGCGTATCCCCATGCTGGACATGACGGCGGCCCAGTTCCGCAAGGTCATCGACATCGACCTGAACGGCCCCTTCATCATGGCCAAGGCCGTGATCCCCGACATGATCGAGCAGGGCGGCGGCAAGATCATCAACATCTGCTCCATGATGAGCGAGCTGGGCCGCGAGACCGTCTCCGCCTACGCGGCGGCCAAGGGCGGCCTTAAGATGCTCACCCGCAACATCGCCTCTGAGTACGGCAAGTACAATATCCAGTGCAACGGCATCGGCCCCGGCTACATAGCCACCCCCCAGACCGCGCCCCTCAGGGAGAAGCAGCCTGACGGCAGCCGTCACCCCTTCGACCAGTTCATCATCGCCAAGACCCCCGCGGAGCGCTGGGGCGAGGCGGAGGATCTGGC
>CANPWM010000019.1 GCA_947584295.1 uncultured Oscillospiraceae bacterium
CTGTGCGCCGTCTACGTCATCGCCGCCCACAACCACCCCAGCGGCGTCGCCCTGCCGTCGGCGGCGGACGAGCGGGCTACCCTCCGCTTCCGGGACGCCCTGGGGGAGCGGGGCATCACCCTTCTGGATCACATCGTCGTCTCCGGGGACGACTTCGTTTCCCTGTGGGAGAACGGTCTGTTGAGTTGAGTACCTGTTGACCTGATCTCAGCTTATGCGGATCACCTTATCGTATGCCGCCGCGCCCCGGGGCCGGCGGGAGAGGAAAGCCTATGGAATTTAAACTGCACGCCCCCTATAAGCCCATGGGCGACCAGCCCGAGGCCATCGACACCCTGTGCCGGGGGCTGGAGATGGGCATCGACGAGCAGGTACTGCTGGGCGTCACCGGCTCCGGCAAGACCTTCACCATGGCCAACGTCATCGCCCGTATGAACCGGCCCACCCTGGTGCTGGCCCACAACAAGACCCTGGCGGCCCAGCTCTGCGCGGAGTTCAAGGAGTTCTTCCCGGAAAACGCCGTGGAGTATTTCGTCAGCTACTACGACTACTACCAGCCGGAGGCGTATATCCCCCACACGGACACCTACATCGAGAAGGACAGCTCCGTTAACGACGAGATAGACCGTCTGCGCCTGTCCGCCACCGCCTCCCTGCTGGAGCGGCGCGACGTGGTGGTGGTAAGCTCCGTGAGCTGTATTTACGGCCTGGGCGAGCCGGACGACTTCGAGGCCATGATGGTGCCTGTCCGGGTGGGCATGGAGATCAAGATCCCGGAGCTTCTGAAAAGGTTCGCCGATATCCGCTACGAGCGCAACGACCTGGCCTTTGAGCGCAATATGTTCCGGGTGCGGGGGGACACCGTGGAGGTGTGGCCCGCCTACTGGAAGGACACCGCCCTGCGGATCGAGTTCTTCGGGGACGAGGTGGACAGGATCAGCGAGATCAACACCGTCACCGGCGCCGTGGTGCGCCGCCTCACCAATATCCCCATCTGGCCCGCCACCCATTATGTGACGCCCCGGGACAAGATGGACAGGGCCATTCAGGAGATCCTCCGGGAGATGGACGACAGGGTTGCCTGGTTCAAGGAGCATGACAAGCTCATCGAGGCCCAGCGCATCTACCAGCGCACCATGTACGACGTGGAGATGCTCCAGGAGCTGGGCTACTGCTCCGGCATCGAGAATTACTCCCGTATCATCTCCGGCCGTCCCGAGGGCTCCGCCCCCATGACGCTGTTAGATTATTTCCCCAAGGATTTTATCCTCTTCGTGGACGAGAGCCACGTCACCTTGCCCCAGGTCCGGGCCATGTACCGGGGGGACAGGGCCAGGAAGGAGTCGCTGGTGGAGTACGGCTTCCGCCTCCCCTCCGCCTTTGACAACAGGCCGTTGAAGTTCGACGAGTTCAATCAGCGTATCCACCAGGCCATCTACGTCTCCGCCACCCCCGCCCAATACGAGCGGGAGCGGGCCGGGCAGATCGCCGAGCAGATCATCAGGCCCACGGGCCTGCTGGATCCCCGGGTGGAGGTGCGCCCGGTGGAGGGGCAGATCGACGACCTCATCGGCGAGATCAACGCCCGGACCGCCAAAAATGAGCGGGTGCTGGTCACCACCCTCACCAAGCGCATGGCCGAGGATCTGACGGCCTATCTCACCAAGGCGGGCATCAAGGTGCGGTATATGCACCACGATATCGACGCCATCGAGCGCATGGAGATCATACGGGATCTGCGCCTGGGTACCTTCGACGTGCTGGTGGGCATCAACCTGCTGCGGGAGGGCCTGGATCTCCCCGAGGTGAGCCTGGTGGCTATCCTGGACGCGGACAAGGAGGGCTTTCTGCGCTCCGAGACCAGCCTTATCCAGACCATCGGCAGGGCGGCCCGGAACGCCCAGGGCCTGGTGATCCTCTACGCCGACACGGTGACCCCCTCCATGCGGGCCGCTATGGACGAGACGGACAGGCGGCGGAAGAAGCAGGACGCCTTCAATCGCGCCAACGGCATCGTCCCCAAAACCATCGTCAAGGATATCCGCTCCGTCTTGGAGCGGGAGGAGGAGAAGCCCGCCAGGGGCGTCACCGACGACGACGGCCGTTACCTCACAAAGCGGGAGCGGGAGGAGGCCATCGCCAAGCTGGAGCGCGAGATGCGCAAGGCCAGCCAGATGCTGGAATTCGAGTACGCGGCGCTGCTGCGCGACAGGATCATCAAGCTGCGGGGCCAGACCGGCAAATGACGGCCTCCGCCCTTAAGAAAACGCGTTTTTTGCCGCCCGGGCCGCACGAACCCCCGGTAACGGGCATATTGTGGCCTGGGGGTGCTTTGTATGTTGACTGAGACCGTACTGGGCGCGGCCATCGCCGCCGCCGTAATAGGGATCGTCCTGCTTGTCAGGGCGATCCTGCCGAGACATTACCCCGTGCCGGGGGTGGAGCGGCTGACGGTACTGCGCTGTACCGGCGACGCCGCGGGGCTGGAGGCCGCCATACGGGAGCCGTGGGACGCCCGGGCGGAGACGGTGATCCTGGACGCCGGCATGACGGCGGAGGCCCGCCGCCGGGCCGAGCTCCTGGCCGCCCGCTACGGGGCGGAGCTGGTGCGGGACACGAAAGAAACTTTGGACACGGAGACGACTGATGGACGAGACTGAACTTACCTGCATAGAGGGCACGGTACAGGCCGTGATCTTTCAGAATCCTGAAAACGGCTATACCGTGCTGAAGCTGCGCTCCGGGGACGAGACGGTGACCTGCGTGGGGAGCCTCCCCGGCGTGGCGGCGGGGGAGGGCCTGCGGCTCTACGGGGCCTGGACGTCCCACGCCAGCTACGGCCAGCAGTTCAAGGCCGAACACGCCGAGCGATCCTTGCCGGAGGGCAGCGCCGCCATATACGACTACCTGGCCTCCGGGGCCATACGGGGCGTCGGCGTCAAGCTGGCGCGGCTCATCGTTTCGGAATTCGGGGCCAGGAGCCTGGAGGTCATCGAAAACGCCCCGGAGGAGCTTTCTAAAATCAAGGGGATCACCCTGAAAAAAGCCCAGGATATGCAGGAGCGTTTCCGCCAGCAGACGGGCCTGCGGCGGCTCATGGAATTTTTAGTGGACAACGGTGTGAAGCCCATCGCCGCCGCCCGGCTCTACCGGGCCTACGGCGACGAGGCGGAGACGGTGATCACGGAAAACCCCTATATCCTGGCGGACGAGAGCTTCGGCATGGACTTCTTCGCCGCCGACGGCCTGGCCCGCAACCTGGGCTTCACCCCGGACTGCGTGGAGCGGGTGTGCGCCGGGATCGTCTTTGAGCTTCGCCACAACGAGGGGAACGGCCACGTTTTCCTGCCCCGGGACAAGCTCCTGGCCGCCGCCTGCCAGCTTTTGGAGATCGACCGGGACCCGGCGGAGCGGGGCCTTCAGGAGCTGGAGGACACCGGCCGGACAGTCGCCCAGCGGGTGGCCGGGGTGGACGCCGTCTATATGCGGGATATGTTCGAGGCCGAGAGCGAGACGGCCCGCCGGATCGGCCTGATGGCCCGGACGCCGGTGGACGACGTACCGGGACTGGCGGTGCTGGTGGACCGGGCGGAGCGCCGGTGCGGCATCACCTTCGCGGAGAAACAGCGCATGGCCGTGGAGATGGCGGCCCGGGGCCGGGTCATGGTGCTGACCGGCGGGCCTGGGACGGGCAAGACCACCACCGTCCGGGGCATCATCGGCCTTTTTGACGAGATGGGCGTCGAGACACTGCTCACCGCCCCCACGGGCCGGGCCGCCAAGCGGCTGACGGAGCTGACGGGCCGGGAGGCCCAGACCGTCCACCGCCTGCTGGGGGCCGGTATGCCCGAGGCCGGGGCGCAGGGGCGGGAGTTTGAAAAGTGCGCCGCCGACCCGCTCTCCTGCGGGGCGGTGATCCTGGACGAGACGAGCATGGTGGATTTGAAGCTGATGGCCGCCCTGCTGGACGCCATGCCGCCCGCCTGCCGCCTGGTGATGGTGGGGGACGCGGATCAGCTGCCCTCGGTGGGGCCGGGGAACGTCTTTGGGGACGTTATCCGCAGCCGCGCCGTGCCGGTCATCGGCCTTACGGACATCTTCCGCCAGGCCCAGCAGAGCAGTATCGTCAAGAACGCCCACAGCATCAACCGGGGCGAGGTACCCAGCCTTAAAAATACCGGCGGCGACTTCTTCTTTTTGAAGCGCACCACCCCCGAGGACGTGGTCAGGACGGTGACGGAGCTGATCTCCCAGCGCCTGCCCCGGAACATGGGGATCCCCGCCGCGGATATCCAGGTGCTGTCCCCCTCCCGGAAGTACGGGGGCGGGACGCGAGAGCTGAACGCCGCCATTCAGGAGGCGCTGAACCCCGCCGCCCCGGACAAAAAGGAAAAGGCCGTGGGAAATATCACCTTCCGGGTGGGCGACAGGGTGATGCAAACCAGGAACAATTATGATATAATGTGGGTAAAGACCGCCGCCGCCCTGCCGCCAGACGGCGTCTCCGCCGTCCACGGGGAGCCGGGAGCGGGCATCTACAACGGCGACGTGGGCTACATAGAGGACATGGACATGGAGGCCCAAGCGGCCTATCTGCGCTTTGAGGACAGGCTGGTGCCGTACCCCTTCGACCAGATGACCGACCTGGAGCTGGCCTACGCCGTCACCGTCCACAAATCCCAGGGCAGTGAGTACCGGGCGGTGATCCTGGCCCTGCCCAAATGCCCGCCGGGACTGGTGACCAGGGGGCTTCTCTACACCGCCGTCACCAGGGCCAGGGAGCTGCTCGTCGTGGCCGGGGGGCCGGACGTGTTCTCCGCCATGGTGGCCAATGACCGCCGCCAGCGGCGGTATTCGGGCCTGCGGGCGCGGCTGTGCGGGGAGGTGGAGGCGTGAGCTTCCTCGAGCGCCTCTCCGATCTGCTCTTTCCGCCCCGGTGCGTCTTTTGCCGGAAACGGCTGGAGACGGGGGATATCTGCCCTGATTGCGCCGGGGAGCTGCCCCGGTGCGGGAGGATCCGGGGGCGGGGGGAGTTCTTCTCCCGGGCCGCCGCGCCCCTCTACTACGAGGGCCGGACGCGGGAGGCCATACTGCGGTATAAATTCGGCGGCAAGCGGGGCTGTGCCGTCCCCTTCGCCCGCCTGATGGCGGCCTGCGCCGGGGAGGAGCTGGCGGGCCTCTATGACATGGTCACATGGGTGCCTGTCAGCCGCCGGCGCCGCCGGAGGCGGGGCTTTGACCAGGCGGAGCTGCTGGCCCGGCTGACGGCGGAGCGCCTGGAGGCGCCGCTGGCGGCGGGCCTGCGGAAAAAGCGCCACACCGGGGCCAACTCCCGGCTGGAGACCCGGGAGGCCCGGGCCGCCAACGTGCTGGGGGCCTTCGAGGCGGTGAATACCAAGGCCCTCCGCGGCAAAAGGGTACTGCTGGTGGACGATATCTACACCACCGGGGCCACCCTTTCGGAGTGTTCCCGAATACTGCTGATGGCCGGGGCGGAGGACGTGGTATGCCTCACCCTGGCCGCCGCCAGGAAGGCCAATAAAAAGGAAAATTAAACCATTCACTTGGGTATACTATACGGTAGAAAGACACCTGAACGGAGGTTTTTGCATATGATATTCGGACGCGACATAGGGATCGACCTGGGCACCGCCACGGTGGCCGTGGCCGTCAGGGGCAAGGGGATCGTCACCCGGGAGCCCTCGGTGGTGGCCATGGACAAGAATACAGGCCGTCTTTTGAAGGTGGGCGCGGCGGCCCAGCGTATGCTGGGGCGCACCCCGGGGAACATCGTGGCGATCCACCCCCTGCAGGGGGGCGTGATCTCCGACTTTGACATGACCGAGCGCATGGTACGGGAGCTTCTGCGGAAGGTCACGTCCTTCAGCCTTTTGAAGCCCCGGGTGGTGGTATCCGTCCCCTCCGGCATCACCGAGGTGGAGGAGCGGGCGGTCATCGACGCGGGCATCCGCGCCGGGGCCAGGAAGGTGTATCTGATGGAGTCCCCCGTGGCCGCGGCCATGGGCGCGGGGGTGGATATCTCCAAGGCGGAGGGCCACATGGTGGTGGACGTGGGGGCCGGTACCACGGATATCGCGGTGGTGTCCCTGTCCGGCGTTGTGCAGTCGGAGTCCATCAAGACCGCCGGGGACGCCTTTGACGAGGCCATTATCAAGTATATCCGCAAAAAGCACAACCTGCTGGTGGGCAAGACCACGGCGGAGGAGCTGAAAAAGTCCATCGGCTGTGTCTTCCCCAAGCCCGACGAGATGAGCATCGAGGTGAAGGGCCGGTGCCTGATGACCGGCCTGCCCCGCATGGTGTCCGTCAGCTCCACGGAGATGATCGACGCCTTTGACGAGGTCAGCGAGCAGATATTGGAGGCCATCCACCGGGTCCTGGAGAACACCCAGCCGGAGCTGGTGGCGGATATCTCCGAAAACGGCATCGTCATCACCGGCGGCGGGGCGCTCCTGTGGGGCTTTGACAGGCTCATCGAGAGCTCCACCAGCATCCGCACCCGCATCGCCGACGACGCGGATATGTGCGTGGCCTACGGCCTCAACAAAGCCCTGGATATGATAAACGATATGCAGGAGGGGCCGCTGAACCTGTCAAGACGGAGACAGCTCCGATGACCGCCCTTATTTGGGATCTGGACGGGACGGTTTTGGACTCCTACGGCGTGATCCTGGACTGCGTTTTGGCAACGCTTCGCCAGGAGGGCGTCATTTGTGACCCCTCCGAGACGTACAGGCGGCTGATCGCCGGTTCGGTAAAAGAGTTTCTGGGCGGCTTTGCCGCCGCGGGGCTGGATCCCGACAGGCTGTGGGATCGCTACCGGGCGCTCAGTACCGCCAGGGACGGCGAGATAAGGCTGACAGACGGCGCCCGGGAGACGCTGGAGGCCCTCTCAGGCCGGGGCTTCGCCCAGTTCGTCTACACCCACAAGGGCGAGTCGGCCCTGACGGTGCTGGAGAGCCTAGGAGTCCTCCCCTGCTTCACCGACGTGCTTACCGCCGGGGCGGGCCTCCCCAGAAAGCCCGCGCCGGACGGGATAAACGCCCTGTGCGCCCGTCACAGCCTGGACAAAAGCCATACTTATTACATCGGCGACAGGCCCATCGACGTGCGCTGCGCGGTGAACGCCCGCGTCAAGAGCGTCCTCTTCCTGCCCCCCGGAAGCCCCGCCGTCCCCACCGGGGACGAGACGTATATCGTGGGCGATCTGCGGGAGATCAGTAAGCTGAAGCTTTGACTTAAGTGCATTATACCATAGAGTTAAGTATATGTCAAGCATTATTTTTAATTATTCCAAAGTTGCATAAATCCCCTCCCCGAAACCGGGGAGGGGATCGTTTGATTGATGAAGGAAAGATTGAATATCGTTACGTCTTTATTTGCCGGAGCGGCGGGTCTGGAAGGCGCTGCCGTCGCCGGTGAGGCCGTCCCGGCGGAGCATATTCTCCAGCACGTCGATATCCGAGGAGATGTCCATGGCCTCGGACTCGTAGAGCTTGTCCAGCTGCTTGCGGAAGCCGTCCACCAGCGTCTCCAAGATGCGCTCGATCTCCGCCTTGGTGGACTGGATATTCTCGCCGGAGGCCCCGGACTTCTCGAAGTCGGCGTAGGTACCCAGGAGCTTTAGGGTGGTGGGCAGGTAGTAGCTCATGAAGGACTTGATCTGCGGCTCCTTTTCGGGCTTCTCCTGGACGGCCCGGAAGATGCGGCTGGTAAGATCCTCCATCTCGTCGATGCGCCGGGAAACGCCCTCGTCGGGGATATCGTCGTTGAGCTTGCGGATCTCCTTGAGAATGGCCTTGTAGCGATCCTCGTTGTCCTTCTCCGGCTGGGTGACAGGCGCCTGCTCGGCCTTGGGGGCCGCGCCGGGCTTCAGCACCAGCAGGCCGTCGCCCTGGTCGATGTAGGCGCTGCCGGGGAGCAGTTTTTTCTCCAGCATGGCCTCCAGATCCCGCTTGCACTTGCGCTGGGAGACGCCGGCCTTGGAGGCCAACTCGTCGATCTTCACATAGTCCCGGCCCACGCAGACGGCCTCGTAGAGCTTAAAGCGGTTCTCCCGCTTTTTGAGGAAGCCCCGGTATATGAGACACCCCGCGCCGCTGGCTATAACGGAGAGAGGAGGAATGAGGGCCGGAAGCGTATCATAAAGAAAGCTGGGGATCGGGCCGGAGAGTATGCTCAGGGCATAGCCCCCGCCCAGGACGCACAGGACGATGCCCAACACCAGCAGGATCTTGTTGAGGGCGGTGTACGGGCCCGTTTCCGGGGCCTTGGGGGCGGTCTGCCCGGCGCTCCCGGCTGATTTTTGGGCGGCCTTCTTTTTAGCGTCGCTGTCGGCGGCCCGGGAGACCATGTTGGAGCCATCCTTGCCGCCGGAGGGGCGGTTTTGGGCCTGGGCCTGCTTCTTCAGATCCTGGGTCTGCTTCTGAGCCTGGGCCTGGGCGGCGCGGGCGGCGGCGGGATCCAGCACCACGGTCTTGTCCACATAGTTGATATAGGCCCCGGGGCCGAAGCGGCCCTCGGCCACCATCTTTTGCAGATCCCGCATGGCGGTGTCGAAGCTGACGCCCACGGCGGAGGCCAGATAGTCGATGGACTCCACACTGCGCCCCTCGGTCATGATGCGGTATTTGTCCATGCGTACCTCCTGCCGGGAATCGGAGGAGATGTTTTTCTCCGTGGTCCGGCCGCCCAACAGGCCTGACTTCCACAGGGCGATCCCCGCGAACGCCAGGGGCAGCAGGGGCCAGGCCCAGGGGACATTCACAAGGATAAGGAAGCCCAGAAAAATCAGCCAGCCGCGGGAGCCGGAGCTGTTGTTTTTGTTGTTTTTAGCCATAAGCCGCTCCTTGGTACAGGGGTTGGGCGGCGTTCTCGCCGCCTGCCGGTTCCGAAACCTCGATGCTCTATCCTATTACGATAAGATAAAATCCGTTATTTGTCAAGGAAAAGATCGTCCAGGCCGTTCTCGTCGAACTCGTCCAGATATTCCTCCATGCGCCGCTCCAGCTCCCGGTAGTCCTCCTCGGACTCGTTGGCCAGCTCCATGTCCCGGCGGGCCAGCTCCTCGGCCAGAATATCGAAGAAAACGGCGTCCTCGTAATCCATGATGGCCTCGTGGATGCCGCCCTCGGAGAAGGCCACGGAGGGCAGAACGACGCCGTCCTCGATGTCGTAAAGCTCCTGCGTCCCCTCCTGCTGGAGACACTGGGCGAAGATGAGGCTCTCCACCCGGTCGTAGTCGGGGATCCTGTCGTCGCCCCGGGTGGAGTTCAGCACCCAGTTGCCGATATAGACCAGATCCAGCAGCCGCCGGAAGTCCTTCCCTGAAAGGTCAAAATGGATCATGACGAAACCCTCTCTGCTTACCGTTGAGATCATACACCCCTATTATAGCAAACTCCGCGAAAGAATTCTACAAGAAAACACTTGTTTTATTCCCGGGATTAGAATATATTATTAGGGTGAATCAGAATTTGAGAAATCGTATCAGGGTGAATCGTATCGGAGGGTGTGACTATGGATCTTCGACCCATCGGGGTGTTCGACTCGGGCCTGGGGGGGCTTACCTGCGTGAAGCGCCTCCGGGAGCTGATGCCGGGGGAGGATATCATCTACCTGGGGGACACCGGGCGGGTGCCTTACGGCGGCAAGAGCCGGGAGACCATTTTGACTTACGCAAGGCAGGACATCGCCTTTTTGCGGCGCTATGATATCAAGGCGGTGGTGGCCGCCTGCGGGACGGTGAGTACCAACGGCATCGAGGAGATCGCCGGGGACTATCCCATTCCCGTGTGGGGCGTGGCCGCGGCGGCGGCGACGGCGGCGGTGAAAAAGACCAGGAACGGGCGCATCGGCCTTATCGGCACCAAGGCGTCTATCCGCAGCACCGCCTACGACGAGAAGATCCTGGCGCTGATGCCCCAGGCGCGGATCGTCAAGCGGGCCTGCCCGCTGTTCGTTCCCATCGTGGAGGACGGGCGCATCGGCGACGGCGACCCGGTGCTGGAGCTGGTGGCCAGGGAGTATTTAGACGAGCTGAAGCGGGCCGGGGTGGACACGCTGATTTTGGGCTGTACCCACTACCCGCTGATCGCCGGTACCATCGGGCGCATCATGGGGCCGCGGGTGGCGCTTATCGACTCCGGCGCGGAGATCGCGGCCCTGGTGAAGAGCCGCCTGGAGCGGGAGAACGCCCTGGCGGATCGGGAAAAGGGGACAGTTGGGTATTTCGTCACCGACAGCGCCGAGGATTTTGCCCAGACAGCCTCGCTGTTCCTGGGCGTCCCGGTGGAGGGTTCCGTCCGGCGGGTGACCCTGGGGGAGAGCGCGTGAGCGCCGCCAGGATATCCGTGGAGCTGCGGGACGGGGAGGAGCGGATCCGGCAAGCCTTTGACGGCACGGCGGAGATCCGGGACGGCGCGGCGAGGCTGCGCTATCAGGAGACCGGGGAGAACGGCCTGGACGGCAGTGTGGAGATACGGGCCGGGGGCCGGGAGCTGGTCATAGAGCGCCGGGGCGCGGTCACCATGGTGGAGCGGCTGGCCCTGGGGATCCCCACGGTGTTCACCTACGCCACGCCCCACGGGGAGACGGACATACGGGTGGACACCCGGAAGCTGCGTCTGGAGATCAAAGAGACAAAAGGCCGCCTGTGGGCGGAGTTTTACCAGCGCCTGGGCGGCGAGCCGGTGAAAAAGGCGCTGGAGATCAGATATACCGTTACAAAAGAGGGAGAGGATTGACCTTATGAACCTGATCGACGAGGCAAAAAAGCAGATCGACGAGCTTTTGAACGCGGCCTGTGAGAAGGCCGCCCAAAAGGGGACGCTCCCCGCCGGGTGCGCCCTGCGGGGGACCGTGGAGATCCCCAAGGACGTGATTTTCGGCGACTACGCCAGCTCCGCCGCCATGGCGGCGGCCAGGGAGATGCGCATGGCCCCCCGGAAGATCGCCGAGGCGCTGTGCGCGGAGCTTGACCTGACGGACACGTTTTTTGAGAGCGTCAGCGTCGCCGGGGCGGGCTTTATCAACTTCCGGCTGGGCAGCCGCTGGTACGGCGACGTGATCCGGGCCGTGGAGGCCGAGGGGAAGCGGTACGGGCAGTCCGATGTGGGCGGCGGCGAGAAGGTCATGGTGGAGTTCGTGTCCGCCAACCCCACCGGCCCCATGCACATGGGCAACGCCCGGGGCGGCGTGCTGGGGGATACCCTGGCCAACGTCCTGAAGCTGGCGGGCTTTGACGTGTGGAAGGAGTTTTACGTCAACGACGCCGGGAACCAGGTACACAAGTTCGCCGTGTCCATCTACGCCAGGGCCATGCAGGAGAAGCTGGGGGAGGACAATTACGAGTTCCCCGAGGACGGCTACCACGGCGAGGATATCCGGGAGCTGGCCCGGGATTTTCTGGTGGAGGCTCCCGCCTTCCCGGAGGGGAAAAGCGCGGAGGCGTGGCAGGAGGCCATGGCGGTCTTTGGCCTTGCCCGGAATATCCCCCGCATGAAGGCGGATCTTCTGAAATACGGTATCGAGTATGACCGGTGGTTTTTGGAGTCGGGCCTTCACGAGTCCGGCTATGTGGCCGAGACGGTGGAGATCCTGGCGAAAAACGGCTGGACCTATGAAAAAGAGGGGGCCCTGTGGCTGAAAACCGCCGATCTGCTGCGGAAAAAGTACGTGGCCGAGGGGAAAACCCCCGAGGAGGCGGAGAAGCTGGATCTGAAGGACGACGTTCTCCGGCGGGCCAACGGGTTTTACACCTACTTCGCCGCCGACATCGCCTACCACCGCGATAAGCTTGAGAAGCGGGGCTTCTCTAAGGTCATCAACGTCTGGGGCGCGGATCACCACGGCCACGTGGCCCGCCTGCAGGCCGCCGTGGACGGCCTGGGGCTGGAGGGGTCGAAGCGCATCGTCATCGTCCTGATGCAATTGGTCAATCTTTTACAGGACGGCCAGCCGGTGCGTATGTCCAAGCGGACGGGCAAGGCCATCGCCCTCCACGACCTGCTGGACGAGATCAGCGTTGACGCGGCGCGGTATTATTTCAACAACCGGGCCGCCACCAGCCCCCTGGATTTCGACCTGGATCTGGCGGTGCGGCAGGACAGCGAGAACCCGGTGTATTACGTCCAGTACGCCCACGCCCGCATCTGCACCCTCCTGGGCCTGCTGGCGGGGGACGGCCATCAGGTGAAGGCCGCCGGGGCGCTTCGGTTCGACCTGCTGACGGACGAGACGGAAAAGGCGCTGATCAAGCAGATCTCCGCCTTCCCCGAGGAGATCAAGCTGGCGGCCCGGGACTACGACCCCAGCCGGGTGAACAGGTATCTCATGGAGCTGGCGGCCCGGTTCCATCGGTTCTACAACGCCTGCCGCATCCGGGGCGCGGAGGAGGCCCTGCTGGACGCCCGGCTGAAGCTGGCCGACACCGTGCGCGTCGTCCTGGAGGACGGCCTGGCGGTACTGGGGGTAAGCGCGCCGGAGAAGATGTGACGGGGGAAAAGCCGATGCTGATGCTTTTCAAACAACGCTTTTTCTCCTGGTTCGACAGCTACGACATCTATGACGAGGCCGGCGGCGTACTCTACACCGTCAAGGGGCAGCTCAGCTGGGGCCACTGCCTGAAGATCTTCGACCAGTACGGCGCGGAGGCGGGGACGGTGAAGGAGCGGATCTTTACGCTCCTGCCCAGGTTCGAGCTGTATATCGGCGAAACGTATGTGGGGTGCGTTAACCGGGAATTCTCCTTTTTTCGGCCCCGGTACAACATCGACTGCCGGGACTGGCGCGTGGAGGGGAACTTCATGGAGTGGGACTACACGGTGACGGACGGGACGGGCGCGCAGGTGGCCACGGTGTCCAAGGAGCTGTGGAATTGGACGGACACCTACGTGATCGACGTGGCCGATCCCCGGGACGCCCTTATGGCGCTGATGCTGGTGCTGGCCATCGACGCGGAGAAATGCTCCCGGAACAACGGGTGAATATGTACCCGTTGACATTTCAGACAGGGCATGGTATTATCAAATCGGAAAGGCGGGTGAATGACATGAAAAACAAAGTCCTGACGGGGATAGAGTGTCATTCGCCCACAGCCTGACGCGGCCACGTGGCTATGGCACAGTTTTGGCGTCCCTTTGTCGGGGGACGCCTTTTTGTAAACTGAAAACCACTCGTTAAACGAGTGGTTCAAAAAAGCCTATGGCGATGAGGAAGAATCCCTGTTAGAATAAACATACGGTCTGGCAGCTGCATGTATATTCTAACAGGGAGACATTCATATGGGAATGAACGACGTAAAGAGTTTAGCATACAAGATACAAAAATGCAGCGGAAAAAGTACAGGGAGTAAAAACCATCCAATGAAGGGGATGCGGAAAGAAGAATAAAGGATAAAGCCAAAAATAGAAGAAAAAGTGTAGGAGAAAGGATTTTTTACGCGACTGACAGACGTACTTACACGTTTGACGTGTCCGCGAGGAACATAGGGCTTTGCCCGCATGTGAAAAACCACCGGCTTCGCCGGTGGATGTTTATTTGTGGCCGCGATAAAAGGAGATTTATGGATAATATCACGATAACCGATTTTACCGATGCGCGTTTTACCCAAATGTTCCGCAGATATTTCGGAGAGCTTGGCATAGCCGTCCGGGACTGGGACGGGCTGTTCCGGGAGATGAACGGCGGGGAGAACACCGCCATTATAAGCGTGGCCCCGGACGGTCACGCCACGGGATTTATACAGTTTTGTCCCATGCGCTTTGAAAGCTGGTTCTTCACCTTCCGCACCGGGTTCATTCGGGAATTCTGGGTGGAGCCGGAGAGCAGGGGCCGGGGGATCGGCTCGGAGCTTTTGCGTCTGACGGAGGAGTACTTTCAGCGGGCGGGACTGCGGTGGGCGATACTTACCACCGACACGGCGGAGCGGTTTTACACGTGCCGGGGCTACAAGCCAGCGCCGGACATCGGCGCGAAAAACGGCGACACGGCGTTCATTCGGGACCTTGAAAAGATTCCTTGACAAACCCTCCCCGGGGGGATATTCTTAGTGTATTACAATAAACCCGAAAAGAGGTAATCCACATGAGCGAACAGGGCATCGGTACCAAATGCGTCCAGGCGGGCTATACGCCGGGCAACGGCGAGCCGCGGCAGATCCCCATTATCCAGTCCACCACGTTCAAATACGACACCAGCGAACACATGGGCAAGCTCTTTGACCTGGAGGAGTCCGGCTACTTCTACACCCGCCTCCAGAACCCCACCAACGACATGGTGGCCGCCAAGATCGCGGCCCTGGAGGGCGGCACGGCGGCTATGCTCACCAGCTCCGGCCAGGCGGCCAACTTCTACGCCGTCTTTAACATCGCCACCTGCGGCGACCACGTGGTGGCCAGCTCCACCATCTACGGCGGCACCTATAACCTGTTCCACGTGACCATGCGCAAGATGGGCGTGGACTTCACCTTCGTCTCCCCGGACTGCACCGAGGAGGAGCTGAACGCCGCCTTCCGGCCCAACACCAAGGCCGTTTTCGGCGAGACCATCGCCAACCCCGCCCTGACGGTGCTGGACATCGAGAAATTCGCCAAGGCCGCCCACGACCACGGTGTTCCTCTCATCGTGGACAACACCTTCGCCACCCCGGTGAACTGCCGGCCCATGGAGTGGGGCGCGGACGTCGTCACCCACTCCACCACCAAATACATGGACGGCCACGGCGCCGGTGTGGGCGGGGCCATTGTGGACTCCGGCAAATTTGACTGGCTGGCCCACGCGGACAAGTTCCCCGGCCTCACCACCCCCGACGACAGCTACCACGGCGTCACCTACGCCAAGAAATTCGGCCTGGGCGGGGCCTTCATCACCAAATGCACCGCCCAGCTCATGCGGGACTTCGGCTCCATTCAGTCCCCCCAGAACGCCTTTATCCTGAATCTGGGCCTGGAGAGCCTCCACGTCAGGATGCCCCGCCACTGCGAAAACGGCCTGGCCGTGGCAAAATTCCTGAAGGGCCACCCCAAGATCAGCTTCGTCATCTACCCCGGCCTGGAGGGGGACAAGTACCACAACCTGGCGATGAAATATATGCCCAACGGCACCTGCGGCGTGGTGAGCTTCGGCTTCACCGGCGGCAGGAGCGCCGCCGAGGCGTTTATGAAGCACCTGCGTCTGGGGGCCATCGAGACCCACGTGGCCGACGCCCGCACCTGCTGCCTCCACCCGGCCAGCGCCACCCACCGGCAGATGAACGACGCGGAGCTGGTGGCCGCCGGTATCACCCCCGACCTTGTGCGTATGTCCTGCGGCCTGGAGGATTCCGCCGACCTTATCGCCGACATCGCCCAGGCGCTGGAGAAAATTTAACTTACACCCAATGACAGGAAGCGTATAGGTGGAAACGAGGATGTTCATTGCCTTGGAGCATGGATCTATTCAACGGGCATTTCGGTACGTCAGGTTTTAAATTGCCCGGTTGTTTTTCCAATGCCATTCAGTTAACATACGCCGCAGATACATCTGTGTATCACAACAGGCGCGGATTTCTGTGTGAAAATTTGAAAATACCTTGACAAAGCAGATAGCTTATGGGGCCTTGTTGCTGGCTGTGGTCAGCAACGAGGCCCCATAAGCTATCTGACCACAATAGTCGCCGTTTTTACCATATTCGCCAAAAAAGATACCAAATTCGCCATGAAAATCTTTTTGGAGGCAATTACTGATAAAATGATCACTGTCGAATTTAAAAGAAGGAATTATTTATGAACGCTTGTGACAACACGAGACCCTGCCCGTGTACGTATGACTGCCCGCGTCATGGGAAATGCTGCGCCTGCGTGGCGCACCACCGTGACAACAATGAGGGCGTTCCGGGATGTTTCTTTTCTAAAGAAGCGGAGGTGACCTACGACAGAAGCATTGAAAACCTGGCAAGGGATCATGGACTTCTGTAAGCTTTTGGAAGGAATCGCACGGATACACGGAGGAAACGAATTAAATTATACGATTGAACAGTGATTTGAGCATATTGGCTGAATAAGAAGAAATTCACAAAAGCAAGCGAAGAAATCATAGAAAGACAGGTGAATTTTCAAGTGAATATAAAGGAAATCTTTTACAAGACCCTGATTGCCGGGGATTCGTACAAAACCTTGCTGAAAGGCTTGGGCGTGACAGTACAGATTTCACTGCTTTCCGTGATACTGGGGACGCTTTTGGGAATGGTCATCTGTGCCATGCGAAGAAGCCGGTTTCGGGTGATTCGCACCGTTGCCGCAGGGTACATTGCCGTCATCAGGGGAAGCCCGGTATTGCTGCTTTTGATGCTGATGTATTATGTGGTGTTTGCCGGCAGCAAAGTGTCCGCAACGATAGTAGCCGTGGCGGCCTTTTCCCTTCACACGGGTGCCTATACGGCGGCTTGTTTTTATTCCGCTATCAACGCGACGGACGCCATGCAGGCTGAGGCGGCAAGGACGCTGGGATTCTCCAAATGGCAGGCTTTTATCCTAATCACATTGCCACAGGCGGCAAAAATAGCAAAAGGAACCTATCAGTCTACAATCGTCACCCTGATCCAGTGGACCAGTGTGGTGGGCTATGTTACCATTACCGATTTGACCAGGGTCATCAACAATATCGGCAGTCGCACGATGGAGCCTCTCTTTATGATCCTGGTGGGACTGTTGCTTTATCTTGGCATGGCCTATATCTGCTACGGTGCGTTTGCCTTGGCGGAAAGGCTGGCGATCTTGCGAAAGGAAAGGAGGAGAGGGGCATGAGCATGATCCGGGTGGAAAAGCTGTCCAAATCCTTCGGTTCTTTACAGGTACTGAAGGAGGTTGATCTGACGGTTGAGAAAGGGGAACGGATCGTTATTATCGGCGGTTCTGGCTGTGGAAAAAGCGTATTCCTACGCTGCATGGATCTGCTGGAAACACCGGACGAGGGAACCGTATTTATCGGGGACAACGAATTGACGTCGCCAAAAGCGGATCTGAACCGTATTCGGCGCAAGGTGGGCATGGTCTATCAGGGGTTCCATTTGTTTTCCAACATGAATGTGCTGGATAACATTACGCTGGCACCGATAAAACTCCTTGGCCTGCCGCGGGCGGAGGCGGAGAAGAAAGCGGAAACGCTTTTGGAGATGGTAGGGCTTCTCAGTAAAAAATATATGATGCCCGACGTGTTGTCCGGGGGGCAGAAACAGAGAATCGCCATTGTACGGTGCCTAGCCATGGAGCCGGATATCATGCTTTTTGACGAACCCACATCGGCGCTTGACCCCACTATGGTGGGAGAAGTGCTTGCAACCCTGCGGCTTCTGGCAAAGCAGGGAATGACGATGGTGATCGTTACCCATGAAATGGCCTTCGCAAGAGAGATTGCCACAAGGATACTCTATTTTGATGAACAGGGCATCTACGAAGAGGGGACGCCCCAGGAAATTTTTGACGCCCCGAAAAAGAAGAAGACCAGGGATTTTATTCACAAGATGAAATATTTCTTCTGGCAGATTGATGACCGGAACTTCGATTTAATGCAACTTCAGGGCAATATCCGCAGCTTCGCCGGAAAGTACGGGATGGATGAAAAAAGGACAAACCGGCTCCAGCTCTGTACGGAGGAGCTTATCTATGAAATGCTGGAACATGGACAGCCTGACGTCGGTGTGGATATGCAGATACAAATTTCCTTTGATGAGCGTGACGGATGCGCGGTCATCGGACTTCGCAGCAGGGGCGCACAATACAATCCGTTTGAAGCGGATACAGAGGATGAAATCCACCTGGGCGTTACGATCTTGAAAAACACCGCAAAGCGGTTGGATTATTGGTTTGACGGTGTAAATAATGAGTTGGAAATCGAATTATAGGAGGAACACAAAATGAAAAAAATTCGCGGACTTATGAGTGTCGCCCTGCTTTTGGTGATGATCTTCACCATAGCGGGATGCGGACTGGAAAATTCTCCGGGGGGGGGTGAAGACATTCTCTGCGGCATAATGGATTGGCAGGAGCCCTCGGATCTGGAAATATTTCCAAAGCCCGCACTGGGCGAGTGGAAGCAGTACAACAATCTTACATCCATGGTTCTTGACCTGAATGCCGGCAATATAGAGTATATGCTTGTGCCGTCCTCGGTGGCGGGCTATTTGAAGGCGCAGGACGATTCGCTGACCATCGCTCCCGGCGGCGCAGGCGTCCCCACGGAGATACGGATGGCAGTCCGCTCGAAAGATGCGGAGCTTTTCGAGCTTTTGCAGCAGGGGATTCAGACCCTCCGGGAGAGCGGGACCCTCGATACGCTTATTGAGACCTACATCACGAATATTTCTACTATTTCTACCGAGTCCCCCGGAAACGCGGGGCAAAACGACGGCGACACCTATGTGGTCGGCGTGACCGGAGATCTGCCGCCGCTGGATTATGTGGCCGCGGACGGGACGCCCGCGGGCTTTAATGTGGCGCTGATGAACGCCATCGCCGAGGAGCAAAACGCTAACTTCACCTTTGTTCAGGTGGAGGCGGACGCGCGCCTTTCGGCGCTGAGCAGCGGGAGGATCGACGTGATCTTCTGGTACGGCAACGTGCAGGGCTATGAATCGGAACGGGACGATATTCTGATCACGGATGACTACTATACCGACGGTATTTATTATGTGACGAAGTCCTTTGATATGGACAAGATCTTGGCAGCGATGAGAGAGATGTGGGATCAGTAAATCGGGCTCTAAACCGGGAGCTCTTATCTATAAAATGGCCTCATCGAAGAAAAAGCCTTTGATGAGGCCACAAAATTCAACCGGAAATTGGATACGAATGGCGGATCGAGACAGGAGGCGAGTAATAATGAAGAAGCAATGTAGACTTTGGATGACTATGTTTCTGCTTATGATGCTTTTGGCTTCCTGTGGGCAGAAAACGAATACCGCGGCTGCTTCCCGGTGGCAAATGGCTATGAGCGACGCGGTATTCGCCGAGGACGAGGAGATCCATCCGCTTGTTACCCTGACAGCTGAGGACAGCCGGGTTATCTGGGACGATGCCGGTGAAAAGGTTCTTCTCTTAACATGGCATGATTATCCAAGCGCGTGCGAGTCCGGAACCTCCATCGGGGAATACGGCGATATTTGGGCGACTTCGCTGGGCGAAATGAGGCGTTGGTTTAAAGAGAACGGGGAAAAGATAACGGATTGGGAGCTTCGGTTTTCACAGCTTCTCGGCGTGCATGTGGATGAGGGGTACACCAGATTTACCGCTTTCTGGGTATCGCCGCGGGATGTTGTCCGTCCGGCTTTTGTCACGGATGTGACGGAACAAATGGTGAATGATTACAGCCTTGTCGCCGGAGAGTGGAAGGAATGGTTTGACGCCAACATCCTGTTTTCCTATTTTGAAAGTGATTACCCCTGGACAAGACTGGGCTATACCTACGATTGGGGCGGGACGCAGGAATATGGACTGACGGAATTTCTGGTGCGCGACCCGTCACAGACGGAGATCGCGTTTACCTTAACGACAGATGAGTTTGTAGAATATTTAAAGGCCCCTGAAGAAGATTAGAATGAGAATAATACCATATTGAAAAATACAAAGACGGTGAAATAGACGCCAAACGGTGCCGCTATGACGCCCATACGGATCAGGGCTTTATGTTGCCCTGCGACTGGATGGATTCCGCGATTAAAGATCAACAAAAATTATATTATGGAGGGTAAACCATGAACATTCAAAAGACAGTAAACGGAACAACTTTGACCGTTAAATTGGAGGGGAGACTGGATACCACGACTTCCCCGAAGCTGGAGGAAGAGCTTAGAGGCAGTGTCGGCGGCATGACTTGCCTTGTGATGGATTTTGAGAAGCTGGAATACATCTCGTCCGCCGGTCTGCGCGTGCTTCTGGCCATGCAGAAGATCATGAACAGGCAGGGTGAAATGCGGATTAAAAATGTGAGCGAAACGGTTATGGAAGTCTTTGAGATCACGGGGTTTTCAGATATCTTAACGATTGAGTGAACTCCCTTTGGAGAGGAGGCGTTCTATGGTATACATACAGCTTGGGCTGGCGGCCCTGTGCCCCGCCATCGTGTCCGCCGCGTTCTATTGGAGCAATAAAAGAGCGGGCTTTTCAAAGCTGTCCGGGAAAACAAAGCAGGCCGTGTATGGCTTAGCGTTTGGGCTGCTTGCCATTTTGAGTACGGAGTTCGGCTCCCAGGTGGATGGGGCCGTGATCAGCGCCAGGGACGCCGCTCCTTTATGCGCGGGACTTGTTTTTGGCGCGCCGGCGGGCCTTTTAGCGGGCCTTATCGGCGGCGCGTGGAGATTTTTCGCGGCGATAGGGGGCGAAGGGGTATACACTGGCTTGGGCGCCAGCTTCACCACCCTCCTCGCGGGACTGCTGGGCGCGGCGCTGCGGAAATGGATGTTTGACAACAAGCGCCCCTACTGGTACTACGGCCTGGCGGCGGGGTCCGTGGTAGAGGTTGTCAACATGCTCCTGGTGTTCCTCATCAACATGGAGGATGTGCACACGGCCTTTGAGCTGGTGGAGAAGGCCACTCTCCCCATGGTCATTTTGAATGCCGGAGCGGTGACGCTGGCCATGCTGGTGGTATCCGCCATGGCAGGGGAACTCAGAAAAGTCCGGGGAAAAAACAGAAATCAGCTGGCACAGACATTTTCCCGGTGGCTGCTCCTCTGCGTCGTGCTGGCGTTTTTGGTGTCCAGCCTGTTTGTCTATGTGCTGCAGACGAGGCTTTCGGCCAATGACGCGGAGAAAATGCTCTCCCTCTATATCGAGGACGTCCGGGCGGATATCAACGACGCCTCGGATGACAACCTTTTGAAGCTGACAAGGAAGATACGGGACGCTCTCGACGAGACCGGGGATTATGGGGAACCGGCCCTTTTTTCCCTCCTTGATGCCAACAACGTATCGGAGATCAATATCATTGACGAAAACGGTATCATTATCGCCAGCACCACAGAGGAGTATGTGGGCTTTGACATGGCCGGCGGCGAGCAGTCGGGCGAATTTATGGCGCTGCTCCACGGGGAAAAGGAGCTTGTGCAGCGTTATCAGCCTATTTCCCGTAACGAGGGCGTTTCCATGAAATACGCGGGAGCCGTCTTACAAAGCGGCGGCTTTGTGCAGGTGGGATACGATTCAGGACGGTTTCAGGCGGACATCGACGGACAGGTGGTGGGACTCACCAGGAACCGCCACGTGGGCGAGGACGGATTCATGCTCATTGCCAACGAGGAGCTGCGCCTCGTGAGCGACCCGGGCGGACACGAGGGGATGTCCCTTGACGTGGCGGGGATCCTTCTCACGCCGGAGGAGGACACCTATGACGCGTCCTCCGAAAAATTCGGGAGAGAGTGGCAGATGCTCTCCCAGTCCGTCTTTGGGCAGAGCTGTTACGTGATGTACGGCGTCACGGAGGGGTATTACATCATCGGGGCCCTGCCGAAGTCCGAGGTGGTTTTTGACCGCAATATGCAATTATACACCACGGTGTTTATTGAGATCATGGTATTCGCGGCGCTTTTCGCGCTGATATACCTCCTGGTCAAAAAGCTGGTGGTGGAGAATATCCAGAAGATCAACGGCTCTCTGGAGGAGATCACAGGCGGAAACCTGAATGTGACTGTGGACGTGCGGAGCAACGAGGAATTTATGTCTCTGTCCGACGACATCAACTCCACGGTACACACCCTGAAGGGATATATCGCGGAGGCCGCCTCCAGAATAGACAGGGAGCTGGAATTCGCCAAGACGATCCAGGTCTCCACCCTCCCCTGCGTCTTCCCGCCGTACCCGGACAGAACGGATTTTGACATCCACGCGACTATGGATACAGCAAAAGAGGTGGGAGGAGATTTTTACGACTTCTATCTGCTGGACGAAAACCGTCTCGCGTTTTTGATCGCGGATGTGTCCGGCAAGGGAATTTCCGCGGCGATGTTTATGATGAAAGCAAAGACGCTGATCAAAAGCTTTGCCGACAAGGAGAGCGACGTATCCAGGATCCTGACGAGAGCCAACGCGGATCTGTGCGAGAATAACGAGGCGGAAATGTTCGTGACCTGCTGGATGGGCATTTTAGATCTTAAGACATACACGGTATATTTTACAAACGCGGGACATAATCCGCCGCTTGTGAGACACAAGGACGGAAAGTTTGAATATTTTAAGACCCGTCCCGGTTTTGTCCTGGCGGGCATGGAGGGCGTGAAGTACAAAAGCGGCGAATTAAAGCTCATGCCGGGAGACGAGATCTTCCTTTATACGGACGGCGTGACCGAGGCAACGGACGCCCACAACGAGCTTTACGGCGAGGCAAGGCTGAAGGCCGTCCTGGACAGGCTGGAGGGCGCCAGCGCAAAAGAGATTTGCCTGGGCGTGAAACAGGATGTGGACGCTTTTGTGGGAGAAACGCCCCAGTTCGACGATATGACGATGCTCTGCCTTCGTCTTACGCCAAAGCACAGCATTACGGTGGATCCGCGGGAGGATACCATGCGGGCCGTGGTGTCCTTTGTGGAGGAGACGCTGGCGCTGGCTGAAGTTCCCGTGAAAATTGCCATGAAGATGAACATCGCGGCAGATGAGATCTATTCCAATATCCAGCGTTACAGCGGCGCGACAAATGCACAAATAGAGTGCGCGGTCAGTGAAAACAGGCTCACTCTGGTATTTGAGGACAACGGGAGTCCTTACAATCCGCTTGATAAGGAAGACCCCGACACGACCCTTTCGGCGGATGAGAGGGAGATCGGCGGACTTGGCATTTTTATGGTGAAGAAGACAATGGACGATGTGTCCTACGAGTATTCGGAGGGCATGAACCGTTTGACGCTGAAAAAGAGCTGGGAGGCATAAAATGGCGATACGATCGAAGAAAAAATCCTGTCTTACCCTGGCCTTGCCGATCCTTCTTATAAGCCTGCTTCTTGGGGGGTGTGGGAAAAACGGCGGGAAGAGCGCGCCGATAACCGATATCCGTCAGCTGGACGGACAGGCCATTGGCGTGATGACCGGCTCCAGCTTTGATGTCCATACAGACAATCTGATCGAGGACGCGGATAAGCAGTTTTATGACCGGGTCCCGGATCTGGCTCTGGCGGTGGAGCAGGGGAAAATCGCCGGTTTTCTGATGGACGAGCCCATCGCCCGCCTGCTGTGCATGGAAAACCAGGCGGTGACTTACCTTCCCGATGTGCTGGTGGAGGAGAGCTATGCCGCCGCTTTTTCAAAAACAGAGCGCGGCGCGGCGCTGAGGGATGAGTATAACGAATTTTTGGCGCAGATCAAGGCGGACGGCACACTGGAGGAGATCGACGGGATCTGGATAGGCACGGATGAGAGCAAAAAGGTGGTGGAGGACTGGACGTCCTTCCCGGCAGAGAACGGCGTCATCCGGATGGCGGTAAAAACCGACGTCGCGCCCTTCAGCTATATCAAGGACAACCAAATCGTCGGGTATGATATTGATATCATGGTTCGTTTCTGCAAGGCCCGGGGCTACGGGCTGGAGGTGACCAGCGCGGAGATCGCGTCTATTTTCGCGGGCCTTGCCACCGGTACATACGACGTCTCTGCCACCGGCATGACGGTGACGGAGGAACGGTCAGAGAGTGTTAATTTCGCCGTGCCGGATTACACCGGCGGCGTGGTGGCGGTGGTGGCAAACCATGGGCAATTTGAGGCGCGCTTTCAGACACTCCAGGATTTTGCCGGTACAACAGTGGGAGCGATGACGGGTACCATTCATAACGAGCTTTTGAACGATGTCGTCAGCGGCTGTGAATATCAGTATTACGATGATTTTTCCGCTCTGCTTCTGGCGTTGCAGTCGGGTACGCTGGACGCCGCGGCGGCCGATATGCCCATTGCCCAGCTGGCGGTGGCCAGGCAGCCGGATCTTACGATATTTCCTGAAACGGTGGCTCCCGACACCTACGGCTTGGGATTGCAAAAGGACAGCCCGCTGACAGATAAGGTCAGCGCTGTCATTGAAAGATATACGCAGGACGGCACACTGGACGCCCTGCGGGAAAAATGGCTGGGCGCCGACGAAAGCATTAAAACCATTGATGTGGGCGAATATGACGCGCCCAACGGCACCCTGCGGTATGCCCATGACTCTACGCTGGAGCCTATGAGTTATGTAGGCGGAAACGGCCAATCCCTTGGATATGAGGTGGAACTGGTCTCGCTTATTGCCAAAGAACTGGGGATGAAGCTGGAAATCACCCAAAGCACCTTCAATTCGCTGATCCAGATGCTCAGCACCGGGCGGGCGGATATTGTATCCGGCGCCATCAGCATCACCGATGAGCGGAAGGAACGCATTGATTTTCCCGCCACACATTATGTCGGCGGTTCGGTACTCATTGTCAGAGGCGAAGACATGGGCGTGTCCGTAGAGACGGAAGAAACGGGCTTTTGGGCCGGGCTGAGAAACAGCTTTTATAAGAATTTCATTCAGGAAAACCGGTGGCAAATGATCCTCTCAGGCCTTGCCGTCACGTTTGTCATCTCCATCTTTTCGGCTTTGTTCGGCACTGTGCTGGGCTTTTGCCTGTGCCTGGTGCGCCGCAGCCGCAACAGAATCGCCTCCGGGATCACGGCGGCCTTTATCCGGCTGATCCAGGGGATCCCTGTCCTGGTACTGTTGATGGTGTTGTTCTACGTGGTATTTGCCGGCGCGCGACTTAACGGGATCGTCGTGGCCATTATCGGCTTCTCTATCAACTTTGGCGTCTATGTCTCCGAAATGATCCGCACTGGCATCAACGCCGTGGACGCCGGCCAGTGGGAGGCGGCGTCCGCCATGGGCTTTGGACGGGTCAAGACGTTTACAAAGATCATCGCTCCCCAGGCGGCGCGGCATATTCTGCCGGTATACAAGGGCGAATTTATTTCCATGGTAAAAATGACGTCTGTGGTGGGGTATATCGCGGTGGAGGATCTGACCAAGGCCACCGACCTTATCCGCAGCCGCACCTTTGAGGCGTTTTTCCCGCTGATCCTGACCGCGGTTTTGTATTTCCTGCTGGCATGGTGCCTGACCCTCCTGCTGGGACTGGTGGAGAGGAAGATCGACCCCCGCCGCCGGCGCCGGGAACCGAAGGGAATCGACAGGAAAATTTCCCTGTCGGAAATTTCGGAGGAACCGACGACCGGGCAAAACGGGGAACCGGTGATCACCATTGCCCATCTAAAGAAGGTATTTCCCAACGTAACGCCCTTGAAGGATGTCAATGCCGTCATAAATCAAGGGGATGTTATCTCCATCATCGGCCCTTCCGGCACGGGTAAAAGCACCCTTCTGCGCTGTATCAATCGGTTGGAAACGCCGACGGAAGGACAGATCGAGGTGTTTGGCCAGCCAGTGACCGGCGTAAAGCCGGCGCAGCTTGGGGCCGTGCGCCGCCGCATGGGAATGGTATTCCAGAGCTTTAACCTGTTTGCCCATCTGACGGTGATTGAAAATATCATGCTGGGGCCGGTAGAGCTGCTGGGCTGTACCCGGCAGCAGGCCTATGAACGGGGAATGCGATTGCTCTCCAGCGTGGGCTTGGCGGAAAAGGAACTCAACTATCCGGATGAGCTTTCCGGCGGTCAAAAACAGCGCGTCGCCATTGCCCGTACGCTGGGGATGCGGCCGGAGATCGTACTCTTTGACGAGCCAACCAGCGCGCTGGATCCTACCATGGTAGGAGAAGTGCTGGCAGTCATCCGCACTCTCGCCGAGCAGGGGCTGACCATGCTCATTGTCACCCACGAGATGAAGTTTGCCAGGGATGTATCCACGCGGGTATTTTACATGGACGAGGGCGTTGTTTACGAGGAAGGGACGCCGGAGCAGGTGTTCGATGCGCCCAGGACCGACCGTTGCCGGGCGTTTGTCCACCGCCTGAAAACCCTTCATCTGGAGATCGCCTCCAGGGAGTTTGACTTTATCGGCGCGGCGGCGGACATCGACCGCTTTGCCCGCAAGCAGGTGCTGAGCGCGCGTCAGTCCCTCAAGTACCAGCAGATTTTTGAGGAGCTGTGCGTGACGAGTATCCTGCCGACCTTGCCGGATGACGGGTGCGATCTGAGCTTCGACGCCTTTTGCGGGGAGGACGGAGGCGAGTGCGAGGCCGTCATCCGCTGGAAGGGGGAAGCGTTCGATCCGCTGACGCAGGGAGATGAGCTGAGCGCCGCTTTGACCGTCAGCCGGACCAAGAGCAGCGGCCATACCTATGCCGACGGGGTCAACACGGTGACCATTGTCTTTTAAGACTGTTTTTGAGGAGAAAAAGAATGGACATCAGGACAGTTAAGAAAAAACAGCCATGCTTTCTGGCTGTATTGCTTGCGGTCGCGCTGATTTTGGGCGGGTGCAACGCAAAGGATAAGGCCAAAGCGAACGACATCATCATTTTATATACGAATGACGTGCATTGCGCCGTGGACGAGGACATCGGCTACGCCGGACTTGCGGCATACAGGCAGTGGTGTGAGAAAAGTACCCCTTATGTCACGCTGGTAGACTGCGGAGATGCCCTGCAGGGGGACGCCATCGGAACGGTTTCCAAGGGGGAATATCCGGCGGAGCTTATGAACCGTGCGGGATATGACTTCGCGGTACTTGGAAACCATGAGTTTGACTATGGGATGGAGCAGCTGAACCGGCTTATGGAGATAAGCGGTGCCCAGTATCTTGGCTGTAATATCCGCTATACAGGGAAGGATGACGCGGCGTTTCTCTCCCGGCTTTTGCCGTACAAGATCGTATCCTATGGCAAGGTGAAGGTCGGCTTTATTGGGGTGTCAACGCCGGAGAGCATCGTAAAATCCGTTCCGGCATACTTTTGCGATGAGAACGGGAATTATGTATACGATTTCTATGGGGAAAGCGGGGAGGAATTATACAGACGCGTACAGGAAAATGTGGACGCCTGTGTGAAGGATGGCGCGGATTATGTCGTGGTTCTTGCCCATCTTGGAACGGATGCGTCGTCCTCGCCGTTTACATCCCGTGAGCTGATCGAAAATACAAGGGGGATCCACGCCGTGCTGGACGGCCATTCCCACAGCGAGATCCCCTGTGATGTGGTGAAAAACGCCGATGGGAAGAATGTGCTTTTGTCCTCCACGGGTACGGGGCTTTGCAATATTGGCCGCCTCACCATCACCGTGAATGGAAATATCCAGACAGGGCTGATTGGGGCATACCCGGAGACGGACAGCGAAATGGCAGACTGCATAGAAAGCGTGGAAGAAAAGCTTGGAGCCGAGATGACGAAAACCATCGGCGTATCGGAGGTGGCGCTTACAACCGTTTCCGATTCCGGCATGCGTCTCATACGGAACAGGGAGACCAATCTGGGGGATTTCTGCGCGGACGCCTACCGGGCTGTATCGGGTGCTGATATCGCGCTTGTGAACGGCGGCGGTATTCGGGCAGATATTTCCGCGGGTGAGATCACCTATGGGGATATCCTGAGCGTGCATCCCTACGGAAATTCCCTATGCGTGGCAAAGGCCACAGGGCAGGAAATACTGGACGCCCTGGAGATGGCCAGCCGCTTCTGCCTGTCCCGTGCGGACGACGGGGAAAACGCGGTGGGTGAAAACGGAGGCTTTCTGCAGGTGTCGGGGCTTAAATATACCATCGACACTTCTGTTGGATCCACGGTGAAGACGGATGAGCAGGGAAATTTCCTCTCCTGTGGGGATGGCCGGAGAGTAAAGGATGTCATGGTTCTTGAGAAGGATGGCAGCTACACGGCGCTTATACCGGATAGGAACTATACGGTAGCGTCCCACAATTACCTGATCAAGCAAGGCGGGGACGGGCTGAATATGTTCATGGACAACGAGCTGACAATTGACGAGGGCATGACGGATTACGAGATCCTTATGACGTATCTCACGGATGTACTCAACGGAACAGTGGGGGACGCGTACGCTCTGCCGCAGGGACGGATTGAAATCGGATAAAGACACGGAAGGAGAAAAAACATGATCACGTTTATCATAGCTCTGCTTGTTTTGCTGGTGGGATATCAACTCTACGGGCGCCTGGTCGAAAAAATCGTCGCTCCCGGCGACGATCCCACGCCGGCGATGGCCCACCCGGATGGGGTGGACTTTACGCCCATGAAGAAGTGGCGGGTGTTTTTGATCCAGCTTCTGAATATAGCCGGAACGGGGCCGATTTTCGGGCCGCTGATGGGAGCTGTCTTTGGGCCGGTGGTGTTTTTGTGGATCGTGCTGGGATCCATCCTCGGCGGAGCCGTACATGATTATCTGTCCGGGATGGCATCCGTAAGAAATGACGGCGCATCCATTTCGGAAATCGTCGGAAAATACCTGGGTACCGCAGCGAAACAGGTGATGCGTATTTTTTCCGTCGTCCTGCTTGTGTGTGTAGGGGCGGTATTTACCACAAGCCCGGCCGGACTCCTGGCGAGGCTTACGCCGGATTTTATGGATACCACATTCTGGATCGTCGTCATCATGGCCTATTATGTGCTGGCGACGCTCCTTCCCATTGACAAGGTGATTGGAAAGCTCTATCCCGTGTTCGGCGTGGTGCTAATGTTTATGGCGGTCGGGATCGCCGGCGGCCTGATTTTCGGAGGCTATACGCTGCCGGAGCTCACCTCCGAGACCCTTGCCAATCTGCATCCGGAAGGGAAGCCAATCTGGGCCTATATGTTTGTCACGGTAGCCTGCGGCGCGGTATCGGGCTTTCATTCCACGCAGTCGCCCATGATGGCAAGGTGCATAGAGAGCGAGAAGCAGGGACGCACGATTTTTTACGGCGCAATGCTTGCGGAGGCCGTGATCGCCCTGGTATGGGCGGCGGCCGGCCTCGGGTTTTACGGCAATACAAGCAGCTTGTCGGGGGCTCTGGCATCGCTGGGTCAGTCGGGAGTGGTTTATGATATTTCGGTGGGCGTACTCGGTAAGGTCGGCGGGGCGCTGGCTGTCATCGGCGTGGTCGTCTGCCCGATCTCTACGGGGGACACGGCGTTTCGGAGCGCACGGCTCACGCTGGCTGACTGGTTGAAGCTGGATCAGTCAAGCCTTGGGAAAAGGCTCATTTTAGCGCTTCCCCTGATAGGAACAGCCGCTGTTTTGACGCAAATCGACTTTGACATCATCTGGCGGTATTTTTCCTGGTCAAATCAGACGCTGGCTATGATCGTGCTGTGGGCGATGGCTGTCTATCTGGTTCAAAACGCGAAAAAAGAGTGGTATTCCCTGGTTGCGGCGGCCCCGGCGGCGTTTATGAGCGCGGTCTCCGTCACTTACATACTCATGGCGGACGAGGGCTTCAGGCTTTCCACAAAAATAGCCTATCCGGCGGGCATTGCGGCGGCAGCTCTCCTGCTTGTTGTATTTCTGCTGTATATGATCCGCTCGGGACGCACAAAAAAGCATGAGATCTCATAAGGCGATCACAAGCTTGAACCAGCCGTCCTCCGCGCCGAACGAGTAAAAAGCGTTGTGCTTTTCGCAGAAAGCCATAATGGAGCGTGTGCCGATCCCGTGGCCGGGTTTATGTGATTGCGGGAGTCCGTTTCTTCCAAAGGAGATACGTCCACGGTAGGGGTTTTCAATCTCAAACATGAACTGCGGTTTATGGATGCACCGAATGACGATTTTCCGCTGGTTTTCCGGGAGCCGTTCACAGGCGTTTATGGCATTTTCCAGAGCGTTGGAAAAGCAGATCGCAAGCTCGGCGGAATCGACGGGCAGTGTTTCCGGAAGGGAAAGCCTCTGCTCCACCGCAATGCCGGATCGCTCCGCGCGGCCCAAATAGGCGGCGAGGGTGGCGTTTAAGATGGGGTCATCGCAATAGCGGGCGGGTGCGGCGGTGTCGTTTCGCGTGGATGCTTCTTTTATGTAAGCAAGGATCGCCTCGGCATTTCCCTCCCGCGCAAACCCGGCGATTGTAGACAGCATCTGCCGGATGTCCCGCCTTGCGTTTCTCGCCTCCTCCGCTTTTCTCTCGGTGTCCTTTGCCTGTTTTCTGATGTTCTCTATTTGCAGCCTTAAAAGATCACGATCTTGCTCCTCCACCCGGTATCGGTACTGGAGCCACAGGTATTGGAAGATGGCGTAGTAGATGATGAGGAGGACTATGCCCGTCAGGGCAAACAGAATGGAAAAGGACGTATTCTGCGTATAATGTGCCGGGTAGAGCGCCAGCACCATGGTGAGTATGAAAAAAGAGCAGGGAATCAGAGCGAGGATACCCCAGCCCCCGGTGACCGTGTCCGCGATATTTAAGAAAACAGTTCGTAGGAAGAAAACTTCCAGTAAAATTACCATCAGGTAGACGGAAAGAAGCAGCAGAGGATTTGTCACGGAGTTGCCGCCGAACAGCGTATTCAGCTGCGTCACACCGACGATCAGGTAAAGGGACAGGAGAAGCTCCGACAGACAGCAGAAAATATGCCTTGAAAGGGACTCATCCGCAATCAGAAAGGTTATGATGACTCCGGGTATGGAGATCGTGAGTATGGCGCCGCGCAGAAAGGGCAGAAAGCCCAAAAATCGTATGCAGAGGACGGAAAAAGCGATTGAATAGACCGCGTATCCGAGGACAATAAGCAGATTTCTCCTTTTGTTTTCCCTTAGCCTGCTGACGGAAACGACCATACCCAGCGTACCGAAGATGGAAACGAGTATCCTGTATGTCTGGTATGCGGTATCGTTATCAAAAATCATGCCCTTCTTGACCTTCTCCCTTCCCGCTTTATAAGGCCACCATGATGCGGAACCATTTATTTTCAGCCGTAAACGAATAAACAGCGTCATGCCGCTCACAGAAGGAAGCTATGGAGCGGAAACTGCTGTTTAAACCTCCGTCCGGCGGCTTTGGAAGCCCCTTTTTGTCCAGCGGTATTTTGCCCTGACAAGGATAAGTGACCTCAAACATCAGCTTCGGACTGTGGATGCACCGAACGCTCATCTTCCGTTCCCCTTCAGGAAGCTTCATGCAGGCATGGATGGCATTTTCCAGCATATTGGCAAAGCAGACAGAAAGCTCGGAAGAGTCCACCGGAAGGACATCCGGAATGGAAAGCGAGGTCTCGAGCGCGATGCCCGCCTCCCTTGCGGACGTAAGATAGTCGGAGAGCGTGGCGTCCAGAATGGGATCGTTGCAATACGGATGCGGCTTTGGAACATCCTCAGACAGTTCCGCGGTATTTTCCACAAAATCGAGGATCGCCTGCGTGTCGCCGCTTTCCGCCAGGGCGGCGACTGTGGAGAGGATGTGGCGCAGGTCGTGCCGAAGGATCTTCGTTTGCTTTTCAAGGGCCTCCAAATCGGCGTTTTCCCTCCGTATGTTTTCCAACTGAAGCTCCAGAATTTCCTTGTTCTGCTCTGACCGCAGTCTGCCGTTCTGCATGGACAGGTAGCGTCCGATGGAAAAGTAGACGGCTATAATGACGGCCCCCAGCAGATAAAGCGTGACGAAGCTTAATGGCCGCTTCGCATAATGTTCCGGGTAAAGGGCCGCTGTCACGGAAAGGATGATGAACGCGCAGGGGATCAGGGAAAGGACGCCCCAGCCCTTTTTGATCATGCTGACAGAATCAAGCCATATATGCCTCACAAAGTAAAAATCAAACAGCGCGGCCAGCAGATAGGAAAGCAGGCGCAGCAGGATGTCCGACAGCTCGTTTCCATGTAAGGCGGTATTTATCAGGGTAACTGTGGCGGCAATGTAAAGGGAGGCAAGAATATGTGTCGCCCCGGTAAAGACAAGATTTGCAAACGGCTCGTCAGAGATATTGCGCAAAAGAAGAACCGCCGGGCATGATATGGTGAGGATAAAAACCCGCAGGAAATGCTCGTAACCAAAATAGTAAATGATCAAAAAAGTGGAGAGAACGACAAAAACGGCATAGCCCAAAATAACCGCAACGCACACGGTTTTCTTCTGGATCATTTTAAAGCTGGTTGTGGATACCATCATGGCGATCGTACCCGCAAAGATAATCAGGACTTTCAGGACTAAAAAAGTAAGGTTAGCCTCAAAAAGCACGGTATTTTCCTCCGTTCAGCCAGAAGGCCGCCCAGTCCTTCTTGACGGCATCATATATGCGGCGCGGGATGGGAACGCGCAGGTTTCCCGTCAAAACCATGTCCGTTTTCGTTACTTCCGTGACATGGGCCAGGTTTACCACGAAGGAGGAACCGACAAGGAGCATCCCGTTATGGGAGAGCAGGTCTGATACCGCGTCAATAAAGGAGCCGTTGAAGGTCATGCCGGGTATAATGCTGTCATCCGCCATATAGTAGCAGATCCGTTTTCCGGTGCGTTCCGCGTACCGAATATCGGCAACGGGGAGGATGCGGATGCTGTCCGCGGTTTTGACGGAAATCATCTCCCGCATGGTCCGGGAAAAAGAGGAGAACGCTTTGTCGAGACTTCGGAAGAACAACGGCGTATCCACAGGCTTTAAGAGGTAATCGAGGGCGTCCACTCGGTAGGAGTCCAGCGCAAAGTCGGGAGATGTGGTCAGGTAGATAAACATCCCCCGATCATCACGCCTGCGCAGCGCCGTTCCAAGCTCTATGCCGTCCATCTCCGGCATGATGCAATCGAGGATATAGAGGGCGAAGCCGCCATATTCGTCCACATGGTTCAATAGCTCTCTCCCGGAATAGAAAGACGACAGTGAAAGCGAGAGGCCAGGATTAGCCTGCTTATACTCTCCAATCAGGTTTTTTATTGTTTCATGGCACGTTTTTTCATCATCGCATAATGCAATCTGCAAGGTTTTCACCCCTTTTCTGATCCAAACGCAGTGGTATTCGACATAATTTTATATTTTAACAAAGAAAATTACGCGTGTCAACAAACCTGTTCTTACCAAATCCGCAAAAAATGTCACTTATTTCTGCAAAAGCAAACAGATCATTTGTGAGGAAGCCATATCGCCTCCAAGTATTTTTCAGAGATACTTTGATTGCTCAGAAGATGTAGGCAAGCAGTGCGAAACTAACTGCTTGCCTTTTATTTTTTATACTTCTCCCTCAAGCTCACCTTCCCCTGCTTGGCGTCTCGCTCCAGCTGTACGTCTACCTGCCGCGCCGCCTTTTTGCTCAGTCTCTTTTTTGCTTTCGCGTAGATATTCTCAAGCTCCATTTTTCTGTTCTCTCTAAGGGAAGGAACTTCACCAACTCCACCATCATCAACATGCTCAAGAATATCATCTATGTGGGGATTCTCAAGAGCGGCGAGACGAGATCCGAGGTCTTCCCGGAGCTTCAGATCATCCCCGCGGAGCTGTGGGATCGCGCTCAGGCGATCATGGAGGCCCGCACCAAGCCGCACAACAGCGAAGTGCCCTTTAACTCCAAAAGCCGTGCTATGCTGTCGGGCCTTGTGTACTGCGGCCACTGCGGGAGTAAGCTGGTGTTAACCACCAGCGGCGGCTCACGGTACAAGCCCATAAAGGAGACAAGGCTGCGCTACACCTGCCACAACAAGATCCGCCACCCCCAGGACTGCGACGGTCAGACGGGCTACTCCCAGGAGAAGCTGGACGGCATCGTGGAGACGCTGCTTCGGGCGCTGTTCAGCAACATAAAGTCCGTGTCGGAAAAGGAGCTGGTATCCACCCAGCTTGAGCAGAAAACCGTGGAACAGCGTGGGACATTGTCCCTCCTGAAGACCCAAAAGGCTCAAAAGGAGAAGGAGCTCGCCAGCTATAAAAACGAGGTCTACAAGGCCATCCGTGGCGAGAGCACATGGGACAGCCGCCTCCTGAATGAGCTTATTGGTGACACAAGGACAAAGCTTACGGAGCTTGAAGCGGAGATCGCATCGGCGGAGCAGGCCCTTGCCGACACCGACCGCACCGCCGCAGAGCTGCGTGAACAGTATGACCGTGTCCTCACCTGGGCGGACATGTTCGATGGGAGCACCACCGAGGGCAAGAAGATGATCGCCTACCAGCTCATCCGACAGGTTCGGGTATACAGGAACTTCCGAATTGAGATAGACCTGAAGATGGACTTTGAACAATTCAAGGAGCTGTGGCATCGGGATGACAAAAAGATATTGGTAAACGTTTCTAAATAAAAAGTTCAGGAAAACCTAAAAAAAGGCTTTCCTGAACAGAAACGGAATGGGTGGTTAAAAATCCTATTCCGCATCGCTGGAGGTCATCGGAGGGAGGGGAGCTCGAGGGGAACCATCAGGGTTCCTCTCGAATCGGAATCAATCAGGTCCACCACAAAGAAAGACCGCCTTTCGGCGGTCTTTCTTTGTGGTGGACCTGAAGGGACTCGAACCCTCGACCTCTCGGATGCGAACCGAACGCTCTCGCACATTGGCAAGTTTTGTGCGCGGGGTGTATGG
>CANPWM010000020.1 GCA_947584295.1 uncultured Oscillospiraceae bacterium
CTTTTGCCCCGGCCGGAGCCGGAGCGGTTGGAGCGGCCCCCGCCGGAGGCGGAGGTGCGGTAAGCGCCGCCGGAGGAGCTGCCGCCGGAGGACGATCTGCCGGAGGAGCTTCTATTGTAGGAGCTTCCGTTGGAAGAACTTCTGCCATAGGAGCTTCCGCTGGAGGAGGTTCTGTTATAGGCACTCCCATTGGAGGAGGTTCTGCCGTAAGAACTCCCGTTGGAGGCGGTTCTGTTGTAGGAGCCGCCGCTGGAGGAGGTTCTGTTGTAAGAACTTCCATTGGAGGCGGTTCTGTTGTAAGAACTTCCATTGGAGGAGGTTCTGTTATAGGAATTTCCGCTGGAAGAGCTTCTGCCGTAAGAACTCCCGCTGGAAGAACTTCTGCCATAGGCGCCGCCGGAGGGGGCGCGGGAGGCGTCCTGCCGCGGGGGGTAGGGGTCGTCAAAGCTCATGCCGTACCCGTCAGAGCCGGAGGCATCGTCGTCCTTCAGAAAGCCGAAATCAAGATCCGTCAGAAAGTCGGAGGTATAGTCCGGGGAGAGATCGGAAAAATCGTCCCCGAAGTCCTTGCCGTATTCGTTTTGCTTGTCCATAGCCTGATTCTCCAATCTTTTCAGAGCGGTCACTCTTGGGGATCGCTGAAGTCATAGCCGTAATCCGGCCTTACGTCGTAGTCAAAGACCTCTTTCGCGTCGAAAAGGTGCAGATACCGTTCCCGGGAGTTGCGCAGGGTGGTGCCGTCGGCGTGGAGCCGGTCGCAGATGACGGCGGAGATATCGGTCTTCTCCGTGGCGAAGGACTCGGTACCCATGGAGCAGAAGATGCGGAAGCCCTCGCTTTGCAGGAACTTGAACACGTCGCCCGTCTTGTGCCAGTCGTCGCCGCCGTCGGGCTTGGCCCCGTTGGGGTAGAGGTAGATGATGGTGTTGCCCACCAGGTCGCCCACGTCCTGATACCAGCGGTTCAGGTCGCGTTTGACGGCCTCCACGTCATATTTTTTGTTGGACAGGTTGATGTGGCCCCAGGTGTGGCAGCCGAAATACCAGCCCGTCTCGATAAGCCGCGCGATGATGGGCTTTACCGCCTCAATCTCCGAGGCGCGGAAGGCCTCCTGCTCCGCGGTCATGCCGGTGCTGAAGGTGTTGGTACGGTAGCCGAAGATGCCCTCGTAGCCGGTGAGGGACAGGCACGCCTTGGCCCCGTTGTAGGAGAAGTCCGGGTGTTCCCGCACGAAGGCGTCCAGAATGGGAATGGCGTCCAGCTCCCGGGACACCACCTCATAGCCGCCCGGCTCGTGGCCGTAGGCGGCGATCTGCCCCTCCTCGTCCAGTACCAGCTTTTCCATGAAGCCCTGGCCGATGTAGCTTTCGTAGTAGCAGGGGTCGTCGATGGAGATCACCAGGGGCTTTTTGCCCTTGGGGAGACGCAGGGTGTTCTTCACCATGCGCCGCTGGTTGCGTCCCACGTTCCGCTCCGTCCAGACGGTGTTCAGGTTCACCAGAATGTAGTTGTTGTCGTAGAGCTGCTGGAGGATCTTTTTGAATTCGTTCACCGTCACGGTGAGACTGTCGAAGGTCTTTTGGTAGTCGTCGCCGTCAAAGGCCAGCTCCGGGAGGGCGATGACCATGTGGAACATCAGATGCTCCACAACGCCGTTGTAGTCCGTAAGCTCCTCCTCCGGCCACACATAGGGGCGGTAGGTGTAGTCCACCGGCTCCGGCTCCGTGGAGTTGAGCTCCTCCTCCAGCCGGTCCAGCTCCTCGTCCCGCTTTTTCTTCTCCTCCAGGGCGGCCTGCTCCTCCTGGCGGCGGCGCTCCTCCTTCTGGGCGTTCAGCCACTTCCAGCTGTCCTCATTGCGTTTGCAGGAGGTCAAAAAAAGGGACAGCATCAGCGATATGATCAGTGTGAGGGCGACGCCCCGTTGACGCGTACGCATACGAATTTCTCCGTTCCAGGGTAATTCCCGTTAAATTGGACTTTCACAAAACCCTATTATACACCAAACGACGACAAAATGAAACAACTATTGCGTGAAAAAAGGTTACAAAATCCATAAGATATGTTATAATCTTTTTATAAGCTTCCTATTCAGAGCCATCATACCTCAAATTTGTATCAAATCCGCATCATCAGGCGGTTTTTGGAGGAAATATGCTGAAATTATACCTGGGCAGGGCCGGAAGCGGCAAGACCTCCGCCATCTTGCGTGAGCTGGGTACTCTCGCGGCGGAGAAAAAGGGCGGCCATGTGCTGATCGTCCCGGAGCAGTATTCCCACGACTGCGAGCGGGCCCTGGCGGCGCAGGGGGACGGCGTGTGCCTTTACTGCGAGGTGCTGAGCTTCACCCGCCTGGCCGCCCGGGTCTTTGCCGAGACGGGGGGACTTGCGCGGCCCACCCTGGACGCGGGGGGCCGTACCCTGGCCATGAGCCTTGCCTATATGTCCGTCAGCTCCGCCCTGAAGGTCTACGACGTGGGGGGCCGGAGGCCGGACTTTGTCAAGAGCCTGCTGGCGGCCTACGACGAGCTGCGATCGGCCCGGGCCGGTACGGAGAAGCTCCTGGAGGCCGCCGAAAAAGCCTCCGGGAGCCTGGCCGGGAAGCTTTCGGATCTGGCCCTGCTCTTTGAGCGGTTCGAGGCGGTGAAGGAGCGCAGCGGGGCCGACGACCGGGACACCCTGGAGCGGCTGGCCGACCAGATCGGGGAGAGCTCCGTGGGGGCGCAGGGCGGGGTGTGGATCGACGGCTTCACCGACTTTACCCACCAGGAGCTGCGGGTCATCGACGAGCTTCTGCGCCGGGGGGCTGATGTCACCGTCTGCCTGGGGGTGGACGACCTGGCCTCCCGGGAGCTCCACTTCCGCCTGCCCGCCAAGACGGGCCGGAAGCTCCTGGCTATGGCCAAGAGCCGGGGCGTGGCGGCGAAAACCGTGTATTTTGAGAAGAAAACCGACAGGGATCCGGCCCTCGCCTATCTGGAGAGCGCCCTGCTGGACTACTCCGCGCCGCCCTATGAGGGGGAGCGCGGGGCGGTGCGGGTCTACGCCGCCGGGAGTCTGTCGGAGGAATGTGCCGTGGCGGCGGCCCGGGCGCTGGAGCTGGTACGCGCCGGGGCCAGATACCGGGACATCGCCGTGGTGTCCCCGGCCTTCTCCCAGTACGCCCCTCTGCTGGAGGGAATGTTCGCCAAGTACGGCGTGCCGGTGACCAGCACGGAAAAGAGCGATATCCTGGACAAGCCCGCCATGGCGATGCTCACCGGCGCGCTGGAGATCATCGCCGGGGGCTGGGACTACCAGAGCGTTTTCAAATACCTCAAGACCGGCCTTACGGGCCTTTCCCTGGACGAGTCTGACCAGCTGGAGAACTACGTCCTTAAGTGGAACCTCCGGGGGGAGAGCGCCTGGAGGCGGGCCTGGGAGCAGGCCCCCGGCGGCTACGCCGACGGCATGACCGACCAGGACAGGCAGGCCCTCACGCGGATAAACGCCGCCCGGGAGGCGGTGGCAGGGCCGATCCTGCGGTTGTCGGAGGCCCTTGAGGAGCAGGACAGCGCCCTGGGCAAGACGCGGGCTGTCTATACCTTCCTGGAGGACGTGGGCCTGTACGCCAAGCTGGAGGCCAAGGCCGCGGAGCTGAAGGCCGGGGGCAGGGCCGATCTTGCCCAGGAATACCGGCAGCTCTGGCAGACCCAGGTGCGGGCGCTGACCCAGTTTGCCGTCATTCTGGGGGAGACGGAGATCGACCCGGAGGAATTTATCCGGCTTTTGAAGCTGGTGCTGGCCCAGTACAAGGTGGGCGTGATCCCCTCCTCGGTGGACAGCGTCCGCGCCGGGGATATGACGCGCCTGCGGGCCAGGGGCGTGAAGCACCTGATCGTCCTGGGGGCGGTGGACGGGGCCCTGCCTGTGGGCGCCGCCAACGGGGGCGTGTTTACCGACGACGAGCGGGAGGCCCTGCGGGGCCTGGGCATCGACACCCTGGACGACCGGGAGGACAGTCTGGCCCGGGAGCTTTCCGGGGTCTATATGTCCCTGACCGTCCCCACCGGGAGCCTCACCTTCACCTACCCGGACTCCCGGCGGCGCTCCTATATCGTCTCCCGGGTGGAGAAGCTCTTCTCCCTGCGGGAGCTTGTCCCCGGCACGGAGATCTGGTCCGCCGCGCCGGAGCCGTGCTTTGAGCTGGCGGCCTCCGGGGACAGGGCGGCCAGGAGCTATTTTGAGCGCCAGCCCGCCTGGGCGGACAGGCTGGAGGCGGTGAAGCGAGCCTCCCAGATCCGCCGGGGGAGCCTTACCGACCTGACGGCACGGCGGCTTTACGGGAAAAATCTGCGCCTGTCCGCCTCCCAGATCGACAGGTTCTACTCCTGCCGCTACGCCTACTTCCTGCAATACGGCCTCCGGGCCAGGCCCCGCCAGGAGGCGGCCCTGGACGCGCCGGAATCGGGTACCTTCGTCCATTTCGTGCTGGAGCGGGTGGCCAGGGCCGCGGGAGCGTTCGAGGGCGGGTTCCGCTCGCCCCGGGTGACGGAGGCGTTTATCAGGGAGCAGGTGGAGAGGGCCGTCACGGCCTACGCCGAGACGCGCCTGGGGGGCCTGGAGAACAAGAGCGGGCGGTTCCGCTATCTCTTTGCCCGCCTCACCGAGACGGCCGCCCAGGTGGCGCTGAATATGCGGGAGGAGCTGGCAAGCTCCGACTTTACGCCCCTGGACTTCGAGCTGCGCTTTGCCGAGGACGCGGAGCTTCCCCCGGTGCGCACCGAGGACGGCGACGCCGTCATCGGCACCGTGGATAGGGTGGACGGCTGGGAGCATGACGGCAAGCTCTATCTGCGGGTGGTGGACTACAAGACCGGCAAAAAGAAGCTGGAGCTTTCCGATATCCTCTACGGCGTGGGCTTGCAGATGTTCATCTACCTCTTCGCCCTGGAGCGGGAGGGGAGCGCCCACTACCGGGGCAAGCCCATCGTCCCCGCCGGGGTGCTGTATTCCCCGGCCCGGGACGCGCTGGTGACAAGCCCCACGGATCTGCCGGAGGGGGAGCTGCAAGCCCGTCGGGAGGAGCTTTTGCGCTTCTCCGGCCTTGTGCTGGCGGACAACGAGGTTCTCCGGGCCATGGAGCGGGAGGGGCCCAGGCGGATCCCGGTGAAGATCTCCTCCAAGACCGGGGAACTGGTGGGCGCTCTTGCCAGCGCGGAGGAGCTGGGCAAGCTGGGGCGGGCCGTGGACAAGCTGGTGCGGGATATGGCCCAGGAGGTGCGCCGCGGCTCCATCACCGCCGACCCCTACCTGAGAAACGCGGCGGAGACAGCCTGCCGTTTTTGCAAATTCTACGACGCCTGCCGCTTCTCCGACGGGGACGGCGGGGAGAGCTACCGGCGCATCTATAAGCTGAAGGACGCCGATTTCTGGGCGCTGCTGGACAGGCGCGAGGCGGAGGAAGGCAATCAGAATCAGGATATCCATACGGAAGGGGGGAACGGGTGATGGCCTTTACGCCGACTGAGGAACAGCGGGCCGCCATCGAGAGCGAGGGCGGACGTCTGCTTGTCTCCGCCGCCGCCGGGAGCGGCAAGACGAAGGTGCTGGTGGAGCGGCTTTTGCGGAAGGTGGACGCCGGGGAGGACATCGACCGGTTCCTGGTCATCACCTTCACCAACGCCGCGGCGGCGGAGCTGCGGGCCAGGATCATGGACGTGCTGTTCGACCGGGTGGCCGCCAACCCCGCCGACCTGCGCCTTCGCCGTCAGGCCCAGCTTCTGGGCCGGGCGCATATCGAGACGATCCACGGCTTCTGCGCCTCCCTGCTGCGGGAGTACGCCCACCGCCTGCGCCTGCCCCGGGATTTCCGGGTGGCCGACGAGAAGGAGACGGCCAACCTCAAGGATCAGGCCGCCGCCGATCTTCTGGAGAAGCTGTACGGGCAAAACGACCCGGACTTCAACGCCCTGGCGGATATCATGGGGGCGGGCCGGGACGATTCGGCCCTGGTGAGCGTCCTGCTGGACACCCACAGGAAGCTTTTGAGCCACCCGTCGCCGGAAAAATGGGTGCGCCGCCAGCTGGCGGCCCTGGAGCTGGACGGCGTCACCGACGCGGGGGAGACTGTCTGGGGCCGGAGTCTGCTTCAGGACACGGCCCGGGACGCGGCCTACTGGCTGGCGGCCCTCCGCAAAGCCCTGGAGGACGCCGGGAACGACGAGAAATTCCGCAAAAGCTACGGCCAGGGCATGGAGGTCACCGCCGCCGGATTGGAGGCGTTCCTCACCGCCCTGGGGGGGAGCTGGGACGGGGCCAGAGAGGCCCTGACCGGCGTGGAATTCCCCCGGGCCAGAGGCGGCGCCCCCGGCTTTGAGCGGGAGATCGCCGTCCGCAACGCCTGCAAGGAGTGGGCGGGGAAGCTTACGGAGATCTTCTGGGACGACTCCCAAAAGGCCCTGGACGATATGCGCGCCATGGCCCCGGTGCTTCGCGCCCTTTTGGAGACGGTGCTGAGCTTCGACGGGCGTTTTACGGAGCTTAAGCGCAAAAGGGGCGTGCTGGACTTCTCCGACCTGGAGCATCTGACGCTGAAGCTTCTGACGGACCCGGAGACCGGCGCGCCCACGGACACGGCTTCGGAGCTTTCCGGGCGGTTTTCGGAGATCATGGTGGACGAGTACCAGGACGTCAACCAGATCCAGGAGAGCATCTTCACGGCGCTGTCCAAAAATGAACGGAACATCTTCACCGTGGGGGACGTGAAGCAGTCCATCTACCGCTTCCGCCTGGCCGACCCCGGCATCTTCCTGCGCCACTACGACGCCTACGCCGACGTGTCGGAGGCGGGGGAGGGCCAGCCCCGCAAGGCGGTACTCTCCCGCAATTTCCGCTCCAGGCCGGAGATTTTGGAGGCGGTGAACTTCGTCTTTGAGAACATCATGAGCCGGGAGCTGGGGGACATGGACTACGGCCCCCGGGAGCGGCTCTATCCCCCCGACGGGGCGGAGCGGGAGGGGGAGGCCCGGGTGGAGCTGGATCTTATCAGCGTCCGACCCCCGTCCCAGCCGGGGGAGAAGCGCAAAGTCGCCTTGGCCGAGGACAGCGACGCGCCGGACAAGGTGGAGGCCGAGGCCGCCTTCGCCGCCAGGCGCGTCAAGGAGCTGGTGGCCACCGGCACCGTTGCCGGGGACGACGGGGCGGAGCGGCCCGTGACCTACGGGGACATCGCCATTCTGATCCGCTCCCCCCGGAACGTCCAGGCCGTGTGGGAGCAGGTGTTCGCCCGGGAGGGCGTGCCGCTGGCCTCCTCCCAGCCCGCGGATCTCTTCGCGGAATACGAGGTGTCCCTGGCCCTCTCCATGCTGTCGGTCATCGACAACCCCCGCCAGGATATCCCCCTGATCACCGTGCTTCGCTGTCCCGTCTACGGCTTCACGGCGGAGGATCTGGCCCGGATACGCCTGGCGGACAGGGCGGGGGATTTCTGGGCGGCCCTCAACGCCTGCGCCCGGGAGGATCGGCGGTGCGCCGATTTTATCCGGGAGCTTTCCGAGCTTCGTACCCTGGCCCCGGACATGACCGGCGATGAGCTTCTCTGGACGGTCTATACCAGGACGGGCCTTTTCGCCGTGGTCAGCGCCATGCCCTCCGGGCAGGAGCGGCGGGAGAACCTGATGCTGCTGATGGAGCTGGCCCGCTCCTGCGAGAGCGCGGGGTATCGGGGCCTCTTCGGCTTCATGACCTGGGTGCGCCGCCTCCAGGCCAGGGGCGACACGCCGGAGACGGTGTCCGGCGGCACGGAAAACGCCGTGACGCTGATGAGTACCCACAAATCCAAGGGCCTGGAATTTCCCATCGTGTTCCTGGCGGGCCTGACCCGCCGTTTTAACCGGGAGGACGCCCGGGCGCGGCTCCTGATCCACCCGGAGCTGGGGCCGGGGCCCAAGCGACTGGATATTCAGCGGAAGATCGAGTACAACACCATCGCCCGCCGCGCTGTGGCCGCCCGCCAGCGCCGGGAGGCTCTCTCCGAGGAGCTGCGGATCCTCTACGTGGCCATGACCCGCCCCAAAGAGCGGCTTATCCTGCTTTGTACCTTCCCGGACGCCTGCGCCGCCGTGCAGAAGCTCATAGACCTGCCCCTGCCGGTGCCGCCACAGCTGTTGTCCGCCATGCAGACCCCCGCCGAGTGGCTGTTGGCCCCGGCTTTGAAGCGGCCCGAGAGCGCCCCTGTCCGCTTCGGGCTGGAGCCGGAGTCGTACCCGGTGTCCGGCGCGGCCTGGGATATGCGCCTGATCGGCCCCGACTGGCTCACGTCCCACGAAGCCGCCGCCGTCCCGGCCTTCCCGGAGACGGCGGAGGACGGGGAGGACGTATCCGCCCTGGCGGAGCGCCTGGCCTTTGTCTACCCCTACGCCGGGGCCGTGTCCATGCCCTCCAAGGTCACCGCCACGGAGCTGAAGGGCAATGACAGCACCGCCCACGCCGCCCAGGAGGCGGCCTACTATGCCGGGACAGCGCCGGAGCCGCCGTCCCTCCCGCCGGAGGGGAAGGCCCCGGAGCGCCCCGCCTTCATGGGCGGCGCCGGGGGCCTCACCCCCGCCCAGCGCGGCACCGCCGCCCACATGGTCATGCAGTACGCCGATTACGCCCGGTGCGGCACCGTCCGGGGGGTTAAGGAGGAGATCGACAGGCTGTGCCGCATGGATATCCTCACCCCGGAGCAGGCCGGGGCCGTGAAGCCCGACCTGATCGCCGGTTTCTTTGCCAGCCGCCCGGGAAGGCTTGTCCTGGGGGCCGACCGGCTCCACAGGGAGCTTAAATTCTCCCTGCTGGTGGACTCCCAAGAGATCCCCGGCTTTGCCACCGGGGAGAAGGTACTGCTCCAGGGGGTGGTGGACTGCTGTGTGGAGAAAAACGGCCGCCTTACCGTCATCGACTTCAAGACGGACCGGGTGACGCAGGCCACTATTGAGGAGCGCAGCCGGTATTACGCCGGTCAGCTGGCCGTGTACGCCCTGGCCGTCAGGCGGCTTTTCGGCCTCCCCGTGGAGCGGAAGATCCTCTACTACCTCACCGCCGGGAAATATGTGGAGCTTCCGTAAGGCCCCTTTCGCCCCCGGAGGGGAAAGGCGTACTTTTTTCAAAAAAGATGTTGACAACGCAAAGCCAACTGTGGTAGAATAGCCAATGCGTGAGAACTAACGAATGAAAGAGGTGAACGCAATGAAGGAGGGTATCCACCCCAAGTACGAGCAGACCACGATCCGGTGCGCCTGCGGCGCGGTCATTGAGACCGGCAGTACAAAGAGTGACATCAAGGTTGAAATCTGCTCCAAGTGTCACCCCTTTTATACCGGCAAGCAGAAGCTTGTCGATACCAGCGGCCGTGTGGATAAGTTCAACAAGAAATTCGGCCTCAAATAACAAAAAAGCACGCGGGGTTCACGCCCCGCGTGTTTTTATCTGTGTTTCTTTTCCGATAAAACTTATAAGGGGGATCGCTCCGTGAAACTGCTTTTACGCCGCGCCTTCCGCGCCGCCCTCCGGGAGAGGGTGGACGAGGCGGCCCTTGCCGCCGCGCTTTCGTCCTTCCGGGAGGCGTGCCTTCTGGAAAAAGAGGCGGGGGCGCTGAATACCGCCTCCGTCTTTCGTTACCGCAAGCTTCTGTTTGCCTACCTGGAGCTTACGCCGGAGCGGCCGGAGGACGCCTGCCCCCAGGCCCCGCTGGCCCTGCTGGCCCCCTTTTTGAAGCCCTGGCCCGCCCTTGACGGCCCCGACCGGCCCTTCGTCCCCATGACCCCGGTTTTCTGGCACGACCAGCCCACCTATGCCCGGGAGTATGTCCGCGCCCAGCCCCCGGAGGGGCGGTGCGGCCGGATCGCCCTGCTGCGGCCTGAAAAGCTCATGAGCTACGTCACCTACCACCAGGCCCTGGTGCGGGAGGGCCTTCTGGTGGGGGATCGCCGCCAGTTCATCTCCCTCCACGAGAACGGCCTCTTCTCCTACTTCGAGACGCCCCGGGACCGGGAGCAGGTTAACATAAAACGATCCAATGAACCGTCCCGCGTCCTGGCCCAGTGGCTCGCCGCCGACCCGGACAGCCACTTTATCCGCTTCCCGGAATCCCCCCGGGAGAATTTTCACATCATCGAGACCGTCGTCTCCGCGTGAGGTGCGTATATGAAAAAATTGACGTTTTCCGTAATAGGTTCCGGCTGGCGGGCGGAATTTTACGCCCGGATCGCCGCCGCTCACCCGGATCGCTTCAGGCTCTCCCATATCCTCTGCCGTGGGGAGGAGAAGGCTGCCGCTATCCGCCAAAAGGGCTTCCCCGCCACCACAGATGAAGTTGACATAATCTCTGCAAAGCCCGATTTTGTTGTCGTCGCCGTGTCCAAGGGGGCAAACTTCGCCGTGACCTGCCATTGGTTGGCCCTGGGCTTTTCCGTGCTGGCGGAGACGCCCGCCGGTTGCTCCTTCGAGGAGCTGTGCGCCCTCTGGGAGCTCAGCCAAAGGGGGGCGCGGCTGGCCGTTGCGGAGCAGTACTTCCGCTATCCCCTCATCGCCGCCGGACTGCGCCAGGTTCGCGCCGGGTGGATAGGGGAGGCGCACAGCGTCACGCTCTCCCTGTGCCACGACTACCACGCCGCGTCGGTGATTCGCCAGATGCTGGGAATGGACAGCGGCCCCCTCCGGGACTTCACCGTGACGGCCTCTGTCCGGGACTACCCCGTGGAGCGCACCGATTCCCGCTTCGGCCCCGTCACCGACGGGGAGATCGTCCAGAGCGGCCGGGTCACGGCGGATTTTGTCTTTGACAACGGCAAGCGGGCGTTTTACGATTTTGACGGGATCCAGTACCACACCCGTATCCGCGCGCGGCATATCGACCTGCGGGGCCAGCGCGGACAGTGGTACGACACCACAATTCTCTATTCCGACGAGACGCACACCCCCCGCAGGATCAGGCTCACGCCGCGCCTGTCCCCGGCTTTGAGGCGCTGGCGACGCCGGAGCTGGCGGAGCTTGCGGAGGCGTGGGATCCCTTCGTCCACATGGAGAACGCCCAGGACGAGTACGCCATCGCCACGCTGATGGACGGCATGGAGGCGTTCATCGCCGGGGGAGCGGAGCCGTACCCCCTCCGGGAAGCCCTGGAGGACGCCTATACCTGGCTGATGATGGGAAGCTCCATCGACGCCCACGCCCCCGTCACCAGCGCCCCGCGCCCCTGGCAGGCCTGACGGCCCGTCGAAGGTTGCGGCTCCGCCGCGTATTGAAAAATGTCGGGCCGCCAAGAGAGGCGGCCCCTACAACATATGGGAAAGCTTTTCGTAAATTCGCGGGCGGGTTTTGAACCTGCCCCTACGGTTTTTAAGGGAAATTTATGCGTTTTTTTCGCATAATCTTTCGTCAATGGCCGTACGGGCCGCCGCCCACGGCGGCCCACCGTATTCCTGGAAAACTATCCCACAAATTGTAGGGGCCGCCTCTCCAGGCGGCCCGCCGTCATACGCAACAATTTCCGATAATGATTTCGTTTTCTCCCAACGCACAATCTGCCCGTACGGGCCGGACACCTGGCCGGCCCGCCTATCGAATTATGATTTCGCCCATCGAATTCCCGAATATTAAATTTAATCGCCGTACGGGCCGCCGCCCACGGCGGCCCACCGAATTCCCGAAAAATCTTCCCATAACCGCCGTAGGGGCCGCCTCTCCAGGCGGCCCCCCGCTTTTACGTCTCCACGACGACATCCGCCGCGGGGAACACGCCGCACGCCTCAAAATAGCGGTTCTCCAGCGGGATCCAGCGGTTGACATAATCATCAAACCGCTCCGGGTTCCGGGCCTTCAACCTGCCAAGCTGCGTCTTGGCGTCGGTGCGCAGGGCCAGCTTCAGGGTGTAGTGATCCCGCAGCGCCGGGTGGAGGCAGTAGGAGCCCTCCACGATGTTGACCCGGCGGGAGTCGTGCGTTACGGGCGGCTCCAGCGCCATCTTCCCGCAGTCAAACCGCCGGGTGACGGCCCTTTCGCCCCGCTCCAGGGGCAGCAGGATCTCCTCCAAAAGCCGCTCCCGGTGCATATTTCCCCCCGGCTCCGAAAGCCTCTGGGCCGTGCGGAGGCTGGCGGGCAGGAAGTAGTCGTCGGCATGGAATAGGTTCCCGCCGTACACCTCCGCCAAGGCGGCCCCCAGGGTGGATTTCCCGGCGGCGCACATGCCGTCGATGCCGACCATCACCGGCCCTTCAAGGCGGGCGAGGCGATCCACGGCGGAGTAGACGTCCATATACCGGGCGTACTCCCGGCTGATGACCCGGTAGGCCGGGCTGTTGGCGGCCCGGTACGTCTCCGAGTGGGACAGCATGGGGTACCCCCGGGCGGCGTACTCGGCCAGAAAGGCGTCCACCTCCGCCGCCGGATAGGGGAGCTTATATAAAAGCGCCAGCTTTTCCCGGAAGCCCTCCAGACTTCCGGCGGGCCTCCGGGCGGAGAGGAAAAAGAGCTGAAAGAGCGTCTCCACCGTGAGCCTGCCCGCCGCCGGGGCCAGATTCACCCGGCAGAAGCCGCCGCCGATGGGGGAGACCAGCGGCCCGCCGCCGGGGGGACACGTCTCCATCTCCCGGCGCAGGCACTCCAGGGCCGCGCCGGGGTCGTCTATCAGATGCCCGCCGCCAAACTCGCTCTGGTAGAGGAGCTTCGCCCCGTCCCGGAGCTGAAACCCCGGCCGTTGCGCCTCCTTAAAGAGCAGGTCAAAAAGCTCCATGCTCACCACTCCCGCTTGATGTCGCTCTCCCGGACGCCATAGGTCTCGCAAAACTCCCGGAGATCCTTATCCCCGCGGATCAGCATGACCTCGGTGAACTTGCCCGTGACGGGATCCTTCAGCCCCGCCACCTGCTCGCCGGTGCAGATACTGGCCCTGATGGTGGGGATCCTGCCGGCCATATCAAAGCGCGGCTCCCGCTTTTTTCTGTGGAATAACGGCATGGGATCGTCTCCTTTTAGGTGACGCGGCCCGCCACCTTATTTTTTCCGCCGCCTCCGCTGGGGCTGGTTCTGGCTGCGCATACGGCGGAAGCAGTCGTCGCAGATGCGGCTTTTCTGATAGATGCTCAGGGGCTTGCCGCAGATGGCGCAGAAGCGGATATTGTTTTTCAGACGCGTCAGCAGAATATCGTTGATCTGCTCGGCCACGTCCTCCCGGGTCTCAAAGAGCTTGTCCTCGTCCACCGGCAGGTCAAAGGCCTTGCTGAAGGAGAAGTAGAGATCCAGCTTCTTGTAGTAAAGCTCCAGCTCCAGCAAGGTGGGATCCTCCGTGGCCAGCCCCGGCTGCTCGATCTCCTCGCCCATGCGGTAGCGCCGCAGCAGGGTGAAAAACAGCTCCCTCAGCGGCTCCGAAGTCTCGTCAAAGGGAATATTGGCGGCCCGCAGCTCCTGCTCTTTGCTGAGATCAAACCCCAGCTCCCGGAGCTTGGATATGATGGTGATATACCGGGAGATGTCCAGCTTCACATACGGCTCCACGGTGGGGAGCTTGTTCCACTCGGTCAGCACTTCCAAAAGGTCAAAATCCACCTGCAAGACCATGTCGGAAAAGCCCACCACGGCCTTCTCAATGGGGGGTACCGGGGCCTCCAGCCCCGCCTTGATGAAGGGCAGGTTCTGGGTCGCGCCCACAAAGCCCCGGTTATACATGCCAAAGCGCCCGGCCCGGCCCGCGATCTGCTTGATCTCCTCCGGCAGAAGCGCCCGGCGCTCGGTGCCGTCGAACTTCTCCGTCTCCATGAAGATGATCCGCCGGATCGGCAGGTTGAGGCCCATGCCGATGGCGTCGGTGGAGACCACATACTTCATGTCGCCCCGCAAAAAGCCCTCCATCTGCCGCCGCCGGGTGGCGTAGGGCAGAGCGCCGTAGATGATGGCCGGCTCCTTGCCGTGGGAGCGCAGCTCCTCGGCCACGCTGAGTACGCCCACCTTGGAGAAGGTGATAAGGGCGTCCCCCGGCTGGATGCGCTCGGGGGAGACGGTGGTGCGCATGGGGATCAGGGGGACGCGCCGCTCGTGCTTTATCACCGTGTAGGTGTCGCCGCAGCTGGCGATGAGCCGGATCAAAATATCCTCCGCCTCCGGGGCGGCGCACAGGTGTACCTCCGGGGCCAGCACCCCCAGAATGGCCCGGGTCCAGGCGTAGCCCCGCTGGGGATCCCGGATCATCTGGCACTCGTCGATAACGGCCACGTCAAAGGGCCGCTTCAGATCCAGCTTCTCCGCCGTGGCGGCCACGTGGGTGTCCCCGGGGCGGGAGTCCTCCTCCTCGCCGGTGGCCAGGGAGCAGTCCACCCGTGCGTCCAGCAGCGTCTCCTGGGCCTCCAGGGCCAGAAGGCGCAGCGGCCCCAGATACACCCCCGTGGGGGCCTCCATCAGCCGCACAAGCCCGGCGTAGGTCTTGCCGGTGTTGGTGCCGCCGATGTGCAGGATAAAATGCCGCCGCATGGCCCGGGCCTCGGGGTACTCGTCCCGGGGGTTCAGGGCCATCAGCAGGGAGAGGGAGCTTCGTATGGCCCGGGGGACGTACCACACCGACCACACCTTGGCAAGCCCGTCCCGGAACAGAAGCCCCAGAGGGAGATCCGGGGAGCGGAGCATATCGAAAAGGCTCTCCTCCGACTGTACCCCGTGGAGCTGCTCGATGACGTGTCCGGCGGCGACCTTGAGAATGTTGGGGTAATGCTCGATGACCTTGTCGCAGGGCCGCTCGTCCCAGTGGGCGCCGATATAGCCGCAGGACTTTGTCAGGCCGCTCATGGCCGGCGGCACGCAGGTGGCGGGGCGGCCCTTCTCCAGCGCCAGAAACTCTCCCAGCCAGGAGCTTACCTGCCCGTAGGACGGCTCCTGCCCGTTGGAACCCAGCCGCACCAAAATGGCCCGGTGGTAGTGCCGCGCCAGCAGGCTGGCGGCGGACTCGTCCCAGGGATATTTGGCGAAGGACCCCTCAAATAGCGCCCGCACCCCGGCGGTGTCCAGGGCCTTCTTCACCCGGGGAGCGGCCTCCCCCTGGGCCGTCGGGGCGGTCTCCGCCTCCGGCGCCACGATCCGGCGCTTGTCCATGAACTCCGGCGTCTGCTCCGCCTCCGTCACGGCGCTCTTCCGCCAGGTGCGCAGTACCTTGCGGCCGTCCCCTATATGCACATAGGTAGGCTTGGGCAGAAGCGTCTCGATAAGCTCGTTGGTCCACCCCCGCCGCAGGAGGGCGCTTTTCGTCATGGAATTTTTGCTCTTGGACACCGGCGCCCGCCCCCTTTTTCACGTTGCTAAAAAATAAATAAAAAAATTTAAAAATAATGCTTGACAAATAAAAACCCTTGTAGTATAATGCGAATTATCCGAAAGCAAAAAGGGCCTTACGGGGTGATCCGCAGGGCCTGACAGGCCGTACACAGGCCGGTTTTCGGGTCGATATCGAATAAAGCGCCCTCTATCTTGCACCGGCCCTCCGCCTGGGTGTAGGGGGTGCGCTTAGGCTCGCCCAAAAAGCGCCCGATAGACTGCTCCGGCCGCACGCCCAGAATGGAGTCTATGGCGCCGGTCATGCCAAGGTCGGTGATGAAGCCGGTGCCGTGGGGCAGTATACCGGCGTCGGAGGTCTGGACGTGGGTGTGGGTACCCCAGAGGGCGGAGATCTTGCCGTCCAGGTGCCAGGCCAGGGCCGCCTTTTCGCTGGTGGCCTCGGCGTGGAAGTCGATGAGGACGATCCTGGCGGTCAGCTTTTTGAGGATCCGTTCCGCCTCGTAAAAGGGGTTGTCCGGGCCGAAATCCATGCCGCACCGACCGATCAGGTTGATAACGGCCACCCGGCCCAGGGGCGTGTCCGTCTCGGTCCAGCCCGTGCCGGGGGCGAGGGGGGAGAGGTTGGCGGGCCGCAGGATACGCGGCGTGTCGTCCAGATATCGGTGCAGGGTATATTTTTGCAGGGCGTGGTTGCCCAGGGTGATCACGTCCGCCCCGGCGGAGAAGATGGCCTCGGCCTCCTGGGGGTTGATGCCCACCACGCTGGCGTTCTCGCCGTTGACCACGCAGAAGTCCGCCTTCTGTTCCCGGCGGAGCTTCCAGAGGGAGGCGGTGAGGGCGTCTACGCCGTTTTCCCCCACCACGTCGCCCACAGCCAATATCCTCACAGGCTGTTACCCACGTTGATGCGGACGGCCTGGCGGTGGTTCACCACGTCCACGGTCTTGTAGATGCCGCCGTCCTCGCCGTCCCGGGTCCACTGCACCTCGCCGTCGAACTCAAAGCGTATGCGGCCGGTGTGCAGGAGGGTGATGTTGTCGGAGTTGAAGTTGCGCTTGAGGATATTGCCCACGGTGGCGTTCAGCTCCGCCAGATTCCGGGGCTTGCGAATGAGGAGCGCCTCGAAAAGCCCGTCGTCCAGGGAGACGTTCTCCTCGTCAAATTTGACGAGGCCCCCGGCCACGGTCAGGGAGTTGGTGACGAAGCCAAAGAGCAGGTCGCCCTCGAAATACCCGCCGTCGTACCACACCCGGGCGTGGTGGGCGGTGATCTCGGTGAGCTGTCCCAGGGCCTCCGTCAGATACGCCAGATACCCCCAGGTGTTCTTGGCGGCCTGGGGGGTGGTGAAGGGGACGTTGGTAAAGGTGCCGAAGGCGGCCACATAGCCGAAATAGTCCTGTCCCAGCTGGCCCACGTCCAGGGGCCTGTGTTCCGCGTAAGCACCCAGGCACCCGATGGCGTCCCGGGGGGTCTTGGGGATATTCAGGGAGGTAGCCATATCGTTGGTGGTACCCAGGGGGATATAGCTGATCTCCGGGCGCTGCTCCGGGGCCAGCCGCATAAGGCCGGAGATGACCTCGTTGAGCGTGCCGTCGCCGCCGGTGCAGACCACGTTTGACACGTCCGGGCCGTAGGCCTCGGCGAAGTCCGAGGCGTCGCCGCGCTTTTCCGTGACGCACACGGTGACGGCGCTGCCCCCGGAGCAGAGGGTGCTGAGCAGCTCCAGCAGGACGTTTTTGACCCGCCCCTTGCCGGAGACGGGGTTGACGATGAGAAGCTTCTTTTCCAAGGCGATCCTCCTTTTCGGGCCGATGGGGCGTATGGCCCTTTCACGGCAAAAGGGAACGTACAGGACAACGCCCCGGCGCGCGGTCGTGATTCGCCGCCGGGGAGGGGGAAGGTATGCTTATTTGGCGTCGATGACGCGCACCCGGATAACGCCGCCGATCTCCCTGACCGCCTGGGCCAAGGCCTCGTCGGGCTGGTCGCCCAGCTCCAGCATGGTGTAGCTGATCTTACTGCCCTTTAAGGAGGCGTTGACCATGTTCTCGATGTTGAGGCCCGCGCCGGAGACGGCCCCGGTGATCCTGGCGATCATGTTGGGGACGTTCTTGTGGAACACGCACAGCCGCGCCAGGCGCGAGGGGGCCATGACGGCCTTGCCGAAGTTGACGGAGTTGGTGATGTTGCCGTTTTCGATGTAATCCCGGGCCTCCTGGGCAGCCATGACGGCGCAGTTCTCCTCGCTCTCCCAGGTGGTGCCGCCCAGATGGGGGGTCATGACCACGTTCTTCGTGCCGATGAGGGTGTTGGTGGGGAAGTCGGTGACGAAGCGGGCCACCTTGCCGGTGTTGAGGGCGGCCCTGATGGCCTCCTCATTCACCACCTGCTGGCGGGCGTAGTTAATGATGCGCACGCCGTCCTTCATCTTGGCGATGAAATCGGCGTTGATCATGTCCCGGGTCTCGTCGTTCAGGGGGACGTGGAGGGTCAAAAAGTCGCAGTCGCACAGATCCTCCAGCCTGTCCACCCGGACTACCTTGTTGGAGATGGCCCAGGCCGCGTCCACGGACAGGTACGGGTCGTAGCCGTACACGTCCATGCCCAGGTGCTGGCAGATGTTGGACACCCTGCGGCCCACGTTGCCCATGCCGATGACGCCGATCTTCTTGCCCATGTACTCGGGACCGGCGAAGTTTTTCTTGACCTTCTCCATGACCACGCTGACGTCCCGCTCTTTTGTGTCAAAATCCAGCACCCACTGGATCGCCCCCAGGATATCCCGGCAGGCCATGCCCAGGGCCATCAGGAAAAGCTCCTTCACGCCGTTGGCGTTGCCGCCGGGGGTGTTGAACACCACCACGCCCATCTCCGCCAGCTTCTCCAGGGGGATAGTGTTGACGCCGATGCCGGCCCTGGCCACGCACAGGAGCTTGTCGCCGAAGTCGTAGTCCAGCAGGGAGCTGGCCCGAACAAAGATCACCTCGGGGTTATCCAGATCCTCGCCCACCTGGTAGCGGGCGGGATCCAGGATCGCCTTGCAGGCGGGGGAGATGTTGTTGATCGTCTTGATCTTAACCATACTATTTTTACCTCTGCTTCAGATTTTATTTTCAGATTTTGTTTTCCGCTTCAAATTTCGCCATGAAGTCCACAAGCTTCCTGACGCCCTCCACGGGCATGGCGTTGTAGATGGAGGCGCGCATACCGCCCACGATGCGGTGGCCCCCCAGGGAGACGAAGCCCCGGGACGCGGCCTCCTTGACGAATTTCGCGTCCAGGTCGGGATCCCCGGTGCGGAAGGTGACGTTCATCTTGGAGCGGGCGGCCCGCTCCGCGCACCCTTTGAAGAGGCGGGAGTTGTCCAGGAAGTCGTAGAGCAGTCCGGCCCGCTCTTCCCGCAGGGCCTCCATGCCCCGGACGCCGCCCTGCTCCTTCACCCACTGAAGCACCAGCCCCAGCATGTAGATGTTGAAGGTGGGGGGCGTGTTATACATGGAGTCCTTGTCGATCATGGTCTTGTAGCTGAGAATGGTGGGGGTGAAGGGAAGCTCCCGCCCTGCCAGGGACTTGTCGATGATGACGGCGGCCATACCGGCGGGGGCCATGTTCTTCTGCACCCCGGCGTAAATAAGGCCGTGTCCGGCCACGTCCACGCTTTTGGAGAGGATATTGGAGCTCATGTCCGCCACCACCGGGCAGGGGGCCTGGGGGGTGTAGTCCCACTCGGTGCCGTAGATGGTGTTGTTGGCGCAGTAGTGGAAATAGGCCGCGTCCTGAGAGAGCGCCAGTTCCTCCTGGCGGGGGATACGGGTGTGGTTCTGGGCGGAGGTGTCCGCCGCGATGTGGATCTGGCCGTACTTTTTGGCCTCCTTGGCCGCAAGGCCGGAGAAATTGCCGGTGACGGCGTAATCGGCCTTGCCGGTGGCGCCGATGAGGTTCATGGCCACGGCGGCGAACTGCCCCGTGGCGCCCCCCTGCATAAAGAGGATCTCATGGCTGTCCGGCACCGACAGGATCTGGCGGAACAGGGCCTTCGTCTCGTCGAAGATCTCCTGGTACGCCTTGGAGCGGTGGCTCATCTCCATGGCGGACATGCCGGAGCCGTTATGATTTTTGATCTCCCCGGCGGCCCGCTCCAGCACCGGGACAGGCAGCATGGAGGGGCCGGCGGAGAAGTTGTAGACGCGCTCAGTGAACATGGAAAATTCCCCCTGGCATCAGATTTTTCTTTAATTAAATGAATTATACATAAAATGATGCCGATTTACAAGAGGACATTTCCCCAAAGCGTCCCATTGGAAAGGCCGGTGATTTGTGTATTTGCCACAGTGTTGCGCAGGGCCGCGCCCCGGACGCGCACCTGGCAGTAGTTCCCGGCGTGGCCCGTCCACACGCCGTCCCGCTCCGTCTCAAAGAGGACGGGGAGGACTCTGCCCACCTGCGCCTCCAGGAACCGGCGCTTCATCTGGCGGGCAACAGCGGCGGCCTCCCGGGCGCGGCGCTCCTTGACGGCCCGGGGGAGCTGCTCCATACCGGCGGCGGCGGTGCCGGGGCGGAGGGAGTAGGGGAAGACGTGCATGGAGGAGAAGGCACACTTCTCGATAAAGGCCAGGGTCTCCCGGTGGTCGGCCTCCGTCTCGCCGGGGAAGCCGGTGATAAGGTCGGCGGTGAGGCCGCAGTTGTCAAAATACCGCCGCAGGAGGGCGACGGACTCGTAGAACCGGGCGCTGTCGTACTTCCGGCGCATGGCCAGGAGCGTCCTGTCACAGCCGCTTTGCAGGGACAGGTGGAAGTGGGGGCAGAGGTTGGGCAGGGCGGCCAGGGCGCGGCAGAAGTCCTCCGTCACCACCCGGGGTTCCAGGGAACCCAGGCGTATACGGCAGTCCGGCGCGGCCCCGGCTACGGCCAGCACGGCGTCGGTGAGGGTGGGCCTCCCCGGCAGATCGGCCCCGTAGGAGGCGATCTCGATGCCGGTGAGGACGATCTCCCGGTAGCCCTCCCGGGCAAGCCCCGCCGCCTCCGCCGCGCATTTTTCCAACGGCAGGGAGCGCACACGGCCCCGAGTATACGGTATGACGCAGTAGGAGCAGAAGTTCACGCACCCGTCCTCGATCTTCAACAGGGCCCGCGTCCTGCCCTCCGGGCTTCCGGCGGGGAGGATCTCAAATGCCCGCCGCTCCAGGGCGTTGTCCACACGGGCGCAGGGCGTTCTCTCCGCCAGGGCCCGCTCCAGGGCCTCCACAAAGCCTGCCTTATCGCCGCTGCCAAAGACCACGTCGCCTAACGCCGAGGCCGCCTTGGCCTCGGCCTGGCTCCAACAGCCGCAGACGGCCATCACCGCGCCGGGGTTCAGCTCCCGGAAATGGCGCACGGCCTGGCGGGACTTGCGCCCCGCCTCCGCCGTGACGGCGCAGGTGTTGACGATGACGGCGTCCAGGCCCGTCTCCTCCGCCGTGACCTGGTGGCCCCGCTGGGAGAGCATGGTCTCCAGGGCGGCGGACTCAAATTGGTTGACCTTACAGCCAAGGGTGTGGATATGTATTCTCATAATGCTCATAATGCTCTTGTCCTGTACGGAAATTCGTTGTATAATAGGGGACAATTCGGTATTATAGCCCATCTGAAAGCTAAAATCAAGTTGAATGAGGATCAAACCATGACTGTTTATTTTGATAACGCCGCCACCACGCGCCCCTGTCCCGAGGCGGTGGAGGCCGTGACGCGGGCGATGACGGAGGACTACGGCAACCCCTCCTCCGGCCACGGCCCGGGCCGCCGTGCCGCCGCCGCCTTAAAGGAGGCCCGGGAGGAGCTTGCCCGCGCCCTGGGCTGTGAAAGCGGCGAGGTGCTGTTCACCTCCGGCGGCACGGAGGGGGACAATCTGGCCCTGCGGGGCGCGGCGTACCTCCAGCGGCACCGCTGCCGCCATATCATCACCTCCCAGGCCGAGCATGACGCGGTGCGCAGGACCTGTCAGGCCCTCCAGAGCCAGGGGTATGACGTGACCTTTTTAAAGCCGGACAGCACAGGGGCCGTAAGCGCGGGCCAGGTGCTGGAGGCCATGCGGGAGGACACGGGCCTTGTGTCCCTGATGCTGGTGAACAATGAGACAGGGGCGGTGACCGACGTGGCCGGGATCGCGACGGCGGTAAGGGGGATCAATCCCCACACGCTGATCCACTCCGACTGCGTCCAGGCGCTTTTGAAGCTCCCCTTCACCCCCAAGAAGCTGGGGGCTGACCTTGTCACCGTCAGCGCCCACAAGATCCACGGCCCCAAGGGGGTGGGGGCGCTCTATGTGAGAAAGGGCCTGCGCCTCCCCGGCATCGTCACCGGCGGGGGGCAGGAGGGGGGCGTTCGCCCCGGCACCGAGCCGATGCCCGCCATTCTGGGCTTCGCCGCCGCCGCCCGGGCGGGGCGGGCGTCCTTTGCGGAGGACGCGGCCCGCATGGTTGACATAAAACAATACCTTATGGACAATCTGGCCGCCCAGCTCCCCGGCGTGCGCTTTATCGGGGACAGTCGCGCCCCGCATATTCTCAGTATCTCCCTGCCGGGGTATAAAAGCGAGGTGCTGATGAACCTTTTGGACGCCAAGGGCATCTGCGTCTCCAAATCCTCCGCCTGCAAGAAGGGGGCCAGAAGCCACGTGCTGGAGGCCATGGGGGAGAGCGCGGAGACCATCGACGGGGCCATCAGGATAAGTCTGTCCCGGTACTCCACCCCGGAGGAGGCGGACTACTTTATCCGCGAGCTGAAGGCGGCGGAGTCGCTGCGGGTGAAGATAAGATGATGGACGAAACGGATATCTATCATGAACTGAAAACGGCCTTTGAGCGGACGGCGGATCCCGAGAAGGCTGTCGCAATGGCGGCGTATATGAGGGATCGGTTTGCCTTTTATGGGATCCCCACGCCGGAGCGGAAGGCGATTTATAAGGATCTGCTCAAAAAACAGCGGAAAACCGGGCGCGTGGACTGGGTGGTTTTGGACAGGTGCTGGGAGGACGAACACCGTGAATTTCAGTATTTTGTCACGGATTACCTTTACGAGCTGCGCAAAAGCCTGGCCCTTGAGGACATGCCGCGCCTTGAAAAATACGCCCGCACCAGGCAATGGTGGGATTCCATCGACCTTTTGAACCGGGTGGTGGGGTTCGTCGCCCTTTCCGACAGGAGAATGGACGAGCTTATGCGGGCCTGGTCCACGGACGGGGATTTTTGGATACGCCGTATAGCCATAGAGCACCAGCTTGGCCGAAGGGACAGGACGGATACCGGGCTTTTGGAGGAGATAATACTTAATAATCTTGGGAGCGATGAGTTTTTTATAAACAAGGCCATCGGTTGGGCCCTCCGGGATTACTCCAAAACCGACTCTGAGTGGGTGCGGGACTTTCTGTCAAGGCACATGGATAAAATGGACAAGCTGAGCGTGCGGGAGGCGGGGAAGTATATTTGAAAGGTTGGAAACGGATTAGCACAGGAGGGCGCTGAGACATAGGGATCGGGATCGCGGTCTGCAGGCTCAAGGGCGTGGGGAAAAGAACGCTGGGAAGGGCGCTGGTCAGCAGGCTAATGTGGAAGCGGTCATAAAATGGTTGCAATTATGAAGGCGATGGGGTATAATGCGGATTAACCCATTATTTTGGTGGGAAATATGGTGGACAAGATGATAAAAGCTTTGATATTCGATCTGGACAACACGCTTTTGCGCTCTGACAAGAGCCTGTCCGCCTACTCCCGGGGCGTTTTGGCGCGGTGCCGGGAGCGGGGGATCCGGGTGCTGGCGGCTTCGGCAAGGCCTGAACGGACGGTGCGGGAGTTTGGGATATTGGGGGAATTTGAGGCCCTGGTGACCCTGAACGGCGCGCGGGTGCTGTCCCGGGGCCGGGAGCTGGTGAACGCGATCCCCCGGGAGAGCGGGGAGCGGATCGCGGCGGGGCTTCTGCCCCTGCCGGGGGCGGTGGTCAGCGTGGAGATGAGCGGCGGCATATTCGCCTCCGCCCCGATCCCGGAGTGGAACGCCCGGGTGTTCGGGGGCTTTCCCGGACTGCCGGAGGGGACGCTCTACAAGGTGCTGGTCAGCGGCGTCACGGAAAAGGAGGCCCGGGCGGCCCTGACGGGGGATACATACTGCACCGCCATCGAGGGCGGGAAGCTCTATCAGTTCATGAGCCGGGAGGCCACCAAATGGAACGGCGTCCGGGAGATGCTGGCGGATTTCGGCCTGGAGCCGGAGGCGTGCGCCTTCTTCGGGGACGACTGGGACGATATCCAGTGCGTGAAAAACTGCGGCCTGGGGGTGGCTATGGAGAACGCTATCCCGGAGGTGAAGGCCGCGGCGGACGCCATCGCGGGCCCCTGCGACGGGGACGGCGCCGCCAGATATGTGGAGGAGAACATCTTATGACACGAAAGCTCTATTATGAGGACGCGCATATCCGGGCGTTTGACGCGGCGGTTCTCTCCTGCGGGGAGCGGGACGGGGCCTTTGAGGTGATTCTGGACAAAACGGCCTTTTTCCCCGAGGGCGGGGGCAATCCGGCGGACACGGGGACGCTGGGAAACGCCCGCGTCCTCCACACCCTGGAGCGGGGGAGCCAGGTCGTCCACCGATGCGACGCGCCCCTGGAGCCGGGGACGGCGGTACACGGGGAGATCGACTGGGAAAAGCGGTTTTCCCATATGCAAAACCACACCGCCGAGCATATCGTCTCCGGCCTTGTCCACCGGCGGCACGGGTATGACAACGTGGGCTTCCACATGGGGGCCGAGGGGGTCATCGTGGACTTCGACGGGTTTGTGGACGACGGGGAGCTGGCGGACATCGAGCGGGAGGCCAACGAGGCCGTCTGGCGCGATGTGCCGGTCACCCAGAGCTTCCCCGCGCCGGAGGAGCTGCCGGGGCTATCCTATCGCAGTAAGCTGGCCCTTACGGAGAACGTGCGCCTGGTGACCATCGAGGGCGTGGACGTGTGCGCCTGCTGCGCGCCCCATGTGAAGCGCACCGGGGAGATCGGCGTTATCAAGATCTTTGAGTCCATCCGCCGCAAAAACGGCGTGCGGATCCGTATGCTGGCGGGGGAGCGGGCCTATGAGGACTACCGCAAGCGGGCCGGGAGCGCCGCCGCCGTTTCGGCGCTGCTGTCCGTACCCCAGGACGATGTGGCGGCGGCGGTGCGGCGGCTGCTGGACGAGCGGGAGAGCCTCGCCTATAAGCTGGGCGGGCTTAAGCGGAAGATGATCCGGCAGGAGGTTGACATAATCAAAGGAACGCCGGGGAATCTGGTGTTTTTCGAGGAAGATTTCGACGTGAAGGAGCTGCAGCTGCTCGCCAACGCCGCCAGGGAGAAGTGCGCGGTGGCCGCCGCCTTCTCCGGGGACGACGGGACGGGGTACAGATACGTCCTGGCCGCCGGGACCACCGACCTGCGCCCGGTGGTCAAGGCCATGAACGAGGCCCTTCAGGGGCGGGGCGGCGGCAGGCCGGAGCTGGCCACCGGGACGGTGAGGGCCAGCCGGGCGGAGATAGAGAAATATTTTATGTAAACCTGTTCCCGTATGGAGCGGGGTATGCGGCGGGCCGCCAAGAGAGGCGGCCCCTACGGCGCTGTTTGACGGATCATGCAAGAATAAGGAGGTTCCCCATGCCGTTTGATTTCAAAAAGGAATACAGGGAATTTTATATGCCGGAGAAAAAGCCGGCGCTTGTGGACGTTCCCGCCATGAACTATGTGGCTGTGCGGGGGCGGGGGGATCCCAACGACGAGGGCGGGGCGTATAAGGCGTCCATCGGGCTTCTCTACGGCGTCGCCTTTACCATCAAGATGAGCAAAATGGGCGACCACCGCATGGAGGGCTATTTTGACTTTGTGGTGCCGCCGCTGGAGGGGTTCTGGTCACAGGAGGGGAGCGTAACGGGCATCGACTACACGCGCAAGGGCGACCTTGCGTTTATATCCTGCATCAGACTGCCCGATTTTGTGACGAAAGAGGAATTTGACTGGGCCGTAAAGGAGGCCGCGCGGAAGAAAAAGACGGACTTTTCCAAGGCTGAATTTCTGACTGTCAGGGAGGGGCTGTGCGTCCAATGTATGCACCTGGGGCCCTACGACGCGGAACCTGAAACCGTCCGTCTGATGCACGAATATATGGAAAAACAGGGCTGTGTGCTGGACATATCGGACACAAGACCGCACCATGAGATATACCTCTCCGACCCGCGCAAGTGCGCCCCGGAGAAGCTGAAAACTGTGGTGCGGCACCCGGTCAGACCTGTGGGGGCGTGAGGTATGGACAGGACGGAAAAGGTGATCTTCACCAACATGTGCATGATCGAGGACGGCGCGGGAAACGTGCTGATCCAGGATCGGGTGGATCCCGACTGGCCCGGCGCCGCCTTTCCCGGCGGCCATGTGGAGAGAGGGGAATCCTTCACCGACGCGGTCATCAGGGAGGTCCGGGAGGAGACGGGCCTTACCGTCTCGCACCTTACGCTGTGCGGCATCAAGGACTGGACGCGGGAGGACGGCACGCGGTACGCGGTGCTTTTATATAGGACAAGCCGGTTTTCCGGCAGTCTCGTCTCCTCCGACGAGGGAGAGGTACGTTGGGTACCCCTCCGGGAGCTTACGTCCATGCGGCTTGCCGACGGCATGGAGACGATGCTGAGGCTCTTTCTGGAGGACGGGCTTTCCGAGCAGTTTTTCTACCGGGAGGACGGCCGGTGGGTGGAGCTATTGAAATAGCATATCATTGAGAGGTTGACATAATATGTATATTCGAGAACTTTACAGGGCAAAGAAGCTGCCGGTGTCCTATGAGATCTTCCCGCCCAAGGGGGAACTGCGGGTGGAGGAGCTGCGGGGGACGCTGGAGGCGCTGGCGGGGACGGAGCCGGATTTTATCTCCGTCACCTGCTCCGCCGGAGGCTCCGGGAACGGCAAAAATACGGCGGCGCTGACGGGGATCATCGAGCGGGAGTATGGCATTCCGGCGGTGGCCCATGTGACGTGCGTAAACTCCACCAGGGCCAATGTGGACGGGGCCATCGAGGACATCAGGAGCCAGGGGATCTCCAACGTCTTTGCCCTCCGGGGGGACAAGCTGCCGGGGAGCGAGACGCGGGATTTTTGCTACGGCGCGCAGCTTGTACGGTATCTGCGGGAGCGCACGGACTTTTGCGTGGGCGGCGGGTGCTACCCGGAGGGACACGTGGAGTGCGACGATTTTGACGAGGACATACGGCACCTTCGGGAGAAGCAGGACGCAGGGGCGGAGTTTTTCCTAAGCCAGCTTTTCTTTGAGAACACCGCGTTTTATCGCTTTATCGACAGGGCCAGGGCGGCGGGGATATCCGTCCCCATCGACGCCGGGATCATGCCCATCATGGGCAAGAGCCAGATCACCCGCATGGTCTTTATGTGCGGGGCCAGCCTGCCCTCAGCGGTGGTGCGCATGGTGAACCGATATGAGAACGACCCGGCCTCCCTGCTGAAAGCCGGTATGGAGTACGCCGCCAGACAGATCGTGGAGCTGGCGGAGAGCGGCGCGGCCAGCGGGATCCATATCTACACCATGAATAAGCCCGAGGTGGCTAAGTTTGAGCGGGGGGCGCTGCGCGATGCCGGCTTCTGAGTTTGCCCTGGAAAAAAGCGAGGTCCTGCGGTATCTGGGCTACCGGGGCCAGGAGCTGGGGCCGGAGCTGGAGGGGCTTATCGACGAGATGTGCCAAAGGTGCCTTGAGAGCGCCAGGCCCCGGTATTACTGGCGGGCCTTTCCCCTGACGGCGGGGGAGCGGGGACAGCCGGAGCTTGCCGGGACGGGGGTCGTCCTGGAGGGGCGGGACATCAAAAAGCACCTGGATCGGGGGACGGCCTGCGCGGTCATGGCGGCCACCCTGGGGCTGGAGCCGGAGCGGGAGATGCTGCGGATCGGCCGCCGCTCCACCACCGGGGAGGTGGTGTTCAACGCCGCGTGTACGGCGCTTATCGAGAGCGTGGCGGACGTGTGCGAGGGGGAGATCAGGGCATACGCCAGGAGGGCGGGGCTTGATACCGGCTACCGATACAGCCCGGGGTACGGGGACTTCCCCCTGGAACAGCAGGAGGCGGTGCTGGGGGTCATCGAGGCGGGAACCAGGCTGGGGATCACCCTGACGGACTCGCTGCTGATGGTGCCGAAAAAGAGCGTTTCGGCGCTGATCGGCCTCTATCCCGCCGGGGAGGGGATCCGCCGGGGCGGCTCCACCTGCGAGACCTGCGAAAACTATGAAAACTGTCAGTTCAGAAAGGAGGGCTTCGGCTGTGGCGGATAAGGGTTTTATTCTCCTGGACGGGGCCATGGGGACGGAGCTGCAAAAGCGGGGCCTGAAAACAGGCGCTCTGCCGGAGCTGCTCAACCTGACCGATCCCGCCGTGGTGCGGGCGGTGCATGAGGATTATGTAAACGCCGGGGCGGATATCATCACCGCCAACACCTTTGGGGCCAACGCCCGGAAGCTGGGGAGCGCCCAGCGGGTGCGGGAGGTCGTCGCCGCCGGGATACGGCTTGCCCGGGAGGCGGGGGCCAGGCGCGTGGCGCTGGATCTGGGCCCCACCGGGGCCATGCTGGCCCCCATGGGCACCATGAGCTTTGAGGAGGCCTACGGGCTTTTCAAGGAGCAGGTCGCGGCGGGCGTGGAGGCCGGGGCGGATCTGGCGCTCATCGAGACCATGTCGGATCTGTTGGAGGCCAAGGCGGCGCTTTTGGCGGTGAAGGAGAACTCGCGGCTGCCGGTGTATGTGACCATGACCTTTGACCGGGACGGCAGGACGTTTTTGGGGACAAGCCCCGCCATCGCGGCGGTGACGCTGTCGGCCCTGGGGGCGGACGCGGTGGGCATCAACTGCTCCTTAGGGCCGGAGGAGATCGTACCCTTCGCCCGGGAGATGCTGGCGTGGGCGACTGTGCCGGTGGTCGTCCAGCCCAACGCGGGCCTTCCCGACGCCACCTCCGGCCAGACGGTGTACCCCGTGGGGCCGGAGGCGTTCGCCCGGAGCGTGGGGCAGATGCTGGACGCGGGGGTGACCATCGCCGGAGGGTGCTGCGGCACCACCCCGGAGCATATAAGGCTCCTGCGGGCGGAGATGGACAGGCGCGCGCCGGTGGAGCGGGCGGTCAGGCACCGCACCGTCTTTACCAGCGCCCAGAGGCTGGTCTGCCCGGAGGGGGGCATCGCCGTCATCGGCGAGCGCATCAACCCCACCGGGAAAAAGAAGATCAAGGAGGCCCTGCGCAGCCAGTGCTTCGACCATATCCTCAATGAAGCCATCAGCCAGGAGGAGGCCGGGGCGGAGCTTTTGGACGTGAACGCGGGCCTGCCGGAGATCGACGAGCCGGGGACGCTGACAAGGCTTGTGACGGCGTTGCAGGCGGTGACGCCCCTGCCGCTGCAGATCGACAGCTCCGACCCGGAGGCCGTGGACAGGGCCTGCCGGGTGTACGCCGGGAAGCCCATCATCAACTCCGTCAACGGCAAGGAGGAGAGCCTGCGGGCTATCCTGCCCCTGGCCAAAAAGTACGGCGCGGCGGTGGTGGGCCTGACCTTGGATGAGGAGGGGATCCCCGACAGGGCGGAGGATCGGCTGAAGATCGCGGAGAAGATCGTCCGCTGGGCCGCCGAGTACGGGATCCCCCGGGAGGACGTTCTCATCGACTGCCTGACCATGGCGGTGTCCACCAACCAGAGGCTGGCGGGGGAGACCCTGCGGGCCGTCCGGCTGGTGACGGAGAAGCTGGGGGCCGGTACGGTGCTGGGCGTCAGCAATATCTCCTTCGGCCTGCCCGCCAGGGAGCTGCTGAACGCCACCTTCCTGGCTAACGCCCTGGCGGCGGGACTGACGCTGCCGATCTTAAACCCGCTGTCCCAGCGGTATATGGACGTGGTGGCCGCCTGGCGCGTCCTCAACGGCCAGGACAGAGACGCGGGCCGGTATATAGAAAGTTATGTCAACAAGACGGTGACATATCAAAGTTATGTTAACAAAAGGGCCAACGACGCCCCAGCAACTGCTGATGTTATGTCTACCGATAAGGAGGTTGACATAACGCAAATCGTCCTGTCGGGGCGGAAGATGTTCATCGAGGACGCGGTACGCAGGGCCCTGGAGGAGAGGCCGCCCATGGAGGTCATCAATGAGTTGCTGATCCCCGCCATCAACGCCGCCGGGGATCGGTTTGAGAAGGGGCAGTTTTTCCTGCCGCAGCTGATGGCCTCGGCGGAGACGGTGAAGCTGGGCTTTGACGTGATCCGGGACAGGGCCAAAACCGGGGAGGTCGTGAGCAAGGGGAAGATCCTGCTGGCTACGGTGAAGGGCGATATCCACGATATCGGGAAGAACATCGTGAAGATGCTCCTGTCCAACTACGGCTATGAGATCGTCGATCTGGGCCGGGACGTGGATCCCGACACGGTGGTGGAGGCGACCCTGCGGGAGAACATAAAGCTGGTGGGCTTGTCGGCGCTGATGACCACTACCGTCAAGGCCATGGCGGAGACCATCGAGAAGCTCCGCAAGGCCGGGGCGGACTGCAAGATCATGGTGGGGGGCGCTGTGCTGAACCCGGAGTACGCCAGGCTTGTGGGCGCGGATTTTTACGCCAGGGACGCCCAGGAGTCGGCCAGGATCGCCGCAGGGATCTTTGGACAGTGAGAACGGGGCGCTTCAAAATTTTTTGAAATTTTCATAAAAAATCCTTGACAACCCCGCCGCGCGTGGGTATAATAGCTTTTGCGTTTAGCGGGATTGTGTAAAGGTAGCACAGCGGACTCTGACTCCGTATGTGAGGGTTCGAATCCTTCTCCCGCTGCCATAAAAAAATCCACCCGTAAGGGTGGATTTTTTTATGGCTGGATTGGATCGGAAGGGGGAACCTGACGACTTCCTGAAAACCTATCTTTATACGCCGTACGGGCCGCCGCCCACGGCGGCCCACCGTATTCCCGTGAATCTATCGTATACCTTTGTAGGGGCCGCCTCTCTTGGCGGCCCGACGTCTTACGCAATGATTTCCGAATTTCAGGGCCATTTCGTACAACGATTCGTAGGGGTCGCCCTCCCGGGCGACCCGTCCACCGTTGATTGACCGCCCGGCGGTTGACCGGGACGGGCCGCCCGGGAGGGCGGCCCCTACGAGCGCATCATACATAATGCGCCGGAAATTCGGCGGGCCGCCTGGAGAGGCGGCCCCTACAACGTTTTAAGGAAGATTTTTGGGAATTCGATTGGCGGGCCGCATTGGGGGCCCCATCGGGCTGTTGCCCGATGGGGAAAGGAGGAGCGAACCGTGCGCCTGAGCGTTCCCGCCGTGCGGGGACGCGAGGTGAAGCCGGTTCCGCGACGACGTGTCCGGCCCGTACGGAAAGAATGTGCGTTGGGGGAAGCGAAAAGATATGGGGAAATCGTTGCGCATGACGGCGGGCCGCCGTGGGCGGCGGCCCGTACGGCGTTGCAAGATAGATTGCCGGGAATTCGGCGGGCCGCCTGGAGAGGCGGCCCGTACGGCGGATAAGGCAAGATTGCCGGGAATTCGGTGGGCCGCCTGGAGAGGCGGCCCGTACGGGTGCGTTATATGAAGTGCGCCGGGAATTCGGCGGGGCGTTATTTCATGATCTTTTCATAGGCCTTTTTGATGCCGCAGGCGTAGGTAAGGGGGATAGAGAGGAAGCCCAGCAGCGCCTGGAGGATCTGGAACGGCAGCTTTGCCACGGCGTATTCGGGGGTGGAGTAGATGTAGGCGCGGCCCAGGGTGTAGCCCACCACCATGATGACGGCGCCCACGGCCACGGCGATGGCGGAGGAGAGTACGGGCTTCTTGCCGCCCAGGAGCTTGTGGGCCAGCAGGGAGATCACCACCGCCTGAAGGCCGTGGGTCACCAGGGAGACGTACATGGGCGCGGGATAGAACAGAAGATCGCCCAGAAAGGCCCCCACGCCGCCCACCACAAAGGCGCAGAAGGGATCCAGCAGCAGCGCCGCGGTGCAGATGATGATGTCGTTGGCGTAGAGATGGCCGCCGGGGACGGGTATGGACAGTATTTCCATGCTCAGGACGATGTTCATGGCCATGAGCATTGCTGTCAGAGTGAGTTTTTTGATGTCTTTTGATTTCATAGGGGGTTCCTCCTTGACAAGTGGAATTATCCCTATTATAATCGCATTTGGGCATATGAAAATCACCAAAAAAGGAGAAGTTTTTATAACCAGATGTTGACCTATGATTTGAAGGAAGGGACGGGGCCGCTGTATCTGCGGCTCTATGAGCAGATCCGGGAGGACATACGCTCCGGGGCCGTGGGGCCGGGGAGCCGCCTGCCGTCCAAGAGGACGCTGGCGGAGCATCTGGGCGTCAGCGTCATCACCGTGGACGGGGCGTACAGGTGCCTCATCGACGAGGGGTATGTGACCAGCCGGGAGCGCAGCGGGTATTTCGCCGCGCGGCTGGGGGAGGCCTCGCCCCGGGAGGAGGGGGAGGCGGAGGCGCTTTTGGAGGAGGAGGCGGAGGCCGGGACAGACTACGGCTTTCGCTATTCGGCGCTGTGGAAGATCATGCGGGAGGCCATCTCCGAGCGGGGCGAGAAGCTGCTGGCAAAGCCGCCGGCCTTCGGGTGCGCGGAGCTGAGGCGGGCCATCGCGGCCTTTTTGCGGCGCTACCGGGGCATGCGGGTGGAGCCGGGGCGGGTCATTGTGGGCTCCGGCGCGGAGTATCTTTACGGAATGCTGGCGCAGCTTTCGGGGCGGGAGAAGATCTTCGCCGTGGAGGAGCCGGGGTATGTAAAGATCCGCAGGGTGTATGAGTCCATGGGCGTGACCTGCCGGGCCCTGCCCCTGGACGGGGACGGGGTCAGCTCCCAGGCCCTGGCGGCCACCGACGCGGATATTTTGCACGTCACGCCCTATCACAGCTTCCCCACGGGCATCACGGCCTCCCACGAGAAGCGGCGGGAGTATCTGGACTGGGCGGCAAGGGGGGAGCGGTACGTCATCGAGGACGACTTCGACTCGGAGTTCTCCCCGTCCCGAAGGCCCCAGGAGCCGCTCTTCTCCATGGATCGGGGCGGGAAGGTCATCTACCTCAACACCTTCTCCCACTCGCTGGCCCCGTCCATGCGCATCGGGTACATGGTGCTGCCGGAGGAGCTTTTCAGGCTCTATGAGGAGAAGCTGGGCTTCTACTCCTGCCCGGTGCCGGTGTTCGACCAGTATGTGCTGGCCCGGTTCATCGACCGGGGGCATTTTGAGCGGCACCTGAACCGGGTGAGACGCCAGCTCCGGGCAGAGGGGGAGAGTAAATAAGATTGGCGGGAATTCGATAGGGCGGTGGGCCGCCGTGGGCGGCGTTGAATTGAGCTGTTTCGTAAATGGTTGTAGGGGCCGCCGTGGGCGGCGGCCCGTACGTCGTTGATTGACGGCCCGGAGATTGACCGGGACGGGTCGCCCGGGAGGGCGACCCCTACGGTTGCGCGGAACGGAACATACCAGAAATTCGATAAAAGGGCGGGGGAACCCGCCCTTTTTACATGATCCCCAACCCGTTTTTGCCGAACTCGGACACCAGGTACTGCATCTCCTCCGGGGATTTGACGCCGTGGACGCGGGCGAACAGCTCCTCCCGCTGACGCTGGCTCAGAGAGGAGAAGCGGTTCATCGCCGCCACGTTGGAGGCCAGCACCATGCCGAAGCCCAGGGGCAGGCCGTCGTTATAAAGCTCGTTATACAGCATGAAGATCACCTCAGAGAAATCATTCCCCGCCGCGGCCCGGCCTATGCGCGGGAGAGATGATCTCGTGGTGAAAATATCCGCCGGGAAAGAGGGAAAAATACTTTTGCGGGGTTGACTTGTCAAGGCAAATGGTGTAAATTTAAAGATACGGCAAAACCTGAATTCAACAAAATGTGAGGTGAGATCATGGACGCGGGCAGTACAGGCACAGTGGGTCGAGAACGTGGTAAGGCCCGCGTGTGGTCTTACGTTTAAAATCCATAGTGCCTTGGTTCCTTTGCCTTACCCGGCGCGGCCCAAAAAGGCCCCGGCGGGAGAAAAAGCGGGGAGCGCGGGGGCGGCCCTATATGGCCCTCCGCGCGGGCTTCGCTTTAGAAAATGAGAGGAGACAAGGTTATGGCAGAGACAAATCAGGCGATTTTAACTTCCACCATCGAGACGCTGATTGAGGGAAAGAAATACGCCACCCTTCGGGATATTTTTGTCACCATGCAGCCCATGGACATCGCCGGGGTGCTGGGGGAGCTGGGGGAGAACAGGCTGCCGCTGATGTTCAGGCTTCTGCCCAAGGAGCTGGCGGCGGAGACCTTCATCGAGATGGATCCTGAGGAGCAGGAGCTTCTCATTCGCGGCTTTTCCGACGCGGAGCTTAAGGACGTGGTGGACGAGCTGTACGTTGACGACGCGGTGGATCTGATCGAGGAGATGCCGGCCAACGTGGTCAAGCGGATCCTGAAATCCGCCGACCCGGAGATGCGCCGCACCATCAACGAGCTTTTGAATTACCCGGAGGACTCCGCCGGTTCCATCATGACCACGGAGTACGTCTCCCTGCGCCCGGAAATGACGGCGGAGGAGGCCATCAAGCGTATCCGCCGGGGGGCGGTGGACAAGGAGACCATCTACACCTGCTATGTGACGGACAAAAACAGGAAGCTGGTGGGGTACGTCACGCTGAAATCCCTGCTGCTGGCCGAGGACGACACCCAGATCACCCAGATCATGGGGACGGACACCATCTCCGTCACCACCACCGACGACCAGGAGGAGGTGGCGGGCGCCTTCTCCAAATATGACCTGTCGGCCCTGCCCGTGGTAGACAAGGAGTCGCGGTTGGTGGGCATCGTCACCGTGGACGACGCCATCGATGTCATGGAGGAGGAGGCCACCGAGGATATCGAGAAGATGGCCGCCATCATGCCCACGGACAAGCCCTATCTGAAGCTTTCCCCCTTTGAGATCTGGAAATCCCGCATCCCGTGGCTGCTGCTGCTGATGGTTTCGGCCACGTTCACGGGCCTTAT
>CANPWM010000021.1 GCA_947584295.1 uncultured Oscillospiraceae bacterium
CTGCGGGAGAACCCCGCGCCCTTTTACGAGGGCCAGCGGGTGACGGTGCCGGTCAGCGTCCTGTGTACCGCCCCCGCCCCGGTGGAGCTGTTGAGCCGCTATTACCAGACCCCCCTATCCTCGATTTATATATCCTCCCACCGCGCCAATATTGTCTTTTAACATTCCGGGATCCCCAGGGATCCCGGAACATTTTTTCGGATTTTCATGATTTTTTCGCTGATTTTTCAAAAATAAGCTTGACAAGGGGAGAGAAAATGGAATAAAATAAATTTCCTTTTCGCCCTTTTGGGGCGGGGAGAGGTATTCCGTCGCGCGCGGGAGAGGGTCGTTGCCGCCCGCGCGGTTCCTGATGAAATATTGCCCGGTACCCTTAAGGCCATGAAGGTTCCCAATGCCTTCCGCTGACCTGACCGGCCCGGGGCCATTTCAGAAAAGGAGCAAATACTACTATGATAGAAATGCGAGGGATCAACAAGACATACCGGGTCCGGCGGCGGGAGGCGGGCCTGCATAACGCGGTAAAGAGCCTTTTCTCCCGTGAGTACACCGAGATCCCGGCCCTCCGGGACATGACCTTCACCATTCCCGACGGCCAGATCGTGGGCTACATCGGCCCCAACGGGGCGGGGAAGTCCACCACCATCAAGATCCTCTCCGGGATCCTCCGGCCGGACAGCGGGGAGTGTACGGTGAACGGCCTTGTCCCCTGGGAGGACAGGAAAAGGCACGTTTCACGGCTGGGCGTGGTGTTCGGCCAGCGCAGCCAGCTGTGGTGGGATGTGCCGGTCATCGACTCCATGGAGCTGCTGCGGGACATCTACCGGGTGCCGGAGGCGCGGTATCAGGAGAATCTGGAAAGGCTCACGGCCCTGCTGGATCTGGCGGAGCTGCTGAAAACCCCGGCCCGTATGCTCTCCCTGGGCCAGCGGATGCGGTGCGAGATAGCCGCGTCGCTTCTCCACTCGCCGGAGGTGCTTTTCCTGGACGAACCAACCATCGGGCTCGACGCGGTGAGCAAGCTGAAGGTGCGGGAATTTATCCTGGAGCAGAACAGGCTCTGCGGCACCACGGTGATCCTCACCACCCACGATATGCAGGACGTGGACGCCCTCTGCTCCCGCGTCCTGCTCATCGGCAAGGGCAGGCTCCTGCTGGACGGCAGTACCGCCCAGATTCGGGCCATGGCGGGAGAGAACCTGTCCACCGAGGAATCCGTAGCGGATCTTTACCGCCGGTTCGGGATCTGAGGCGCGCCATGAGAAAATATATATCCTTTTTCAAAATGCGCCTGATGGCCGGCCTGCAGTACAGGACGGCGGCCCTGGCGGGCCTCTCCACCCAATTCGTGTGGGGCGGCATGGAGATCCTGCTCTACCGGGCGCTGTGGAACGCCCACCCGGAGAGCTTCCCCATGGGGATTGAGGCCCTGGCGGCCTACATATGGCTCCAGCAGGCGTATCTCACCTTCTTCGCCCTGTGGCAGTGGGAGTGGGAGCTGGCGGAGTCCGTGCGCACCGGCACGGTGGCCTATGAGCTGACGCGCCCCACGGATCTTTACGGCATGTGGTTTGCCCGCTCATTGGCCTTACGGCTCAGCCGCGGGCTTCTCCGCGCGGCGCCGGTGATCGTACTGGGCGCGCTGATCCCGGCCCCCTGGGGCTTGCGGATCCGCGTCTCCCCGGCGGCGTTTCTCCTGTTTCTTGTCTCCTCCGCGCTGATGCTCACGGTGGTCTGCGCCTTTGTCATGCTGGTTTACGCGCTGACCTTCTTCCTTGAGGATTCCCGGGGCATCATGATGCTGGGAGCGCCCGTGGCGGATCTTCTGGGCGGCGGGATCGTGCCGCTGCCGTTCCTCCCGGCGGGACTTCGCAAGATCGCGGAGCTATCGCCCTTCGGGGCCATGCAGAACGTGCCGCTCCGCATCTTCGGCGGGGACATCGCCGGGGCGGAGATCGCCCGGGCCATGGGCCTCCAGGTGTTCTGGACGGCGGCTATGATCTGCGCGGGCTATGCCCTCATGCGGGCCGGTCTTCGCAGGGTTTGCGTGGCGGGAGGGTGATAGAATGAAGCTCTACTTTCACTATATGGCCTTGCACATCAAAAGCCGCATGGCCTACCGTTGGTCGTTTTTCATCGAATGTCTCGGACAGCTCCTCCTGGGACTGAACCTTTTCCTGGGGCTTGTGTTTCTCGCGGGCCGTTTCGGCGCGGTGGGCGGCTACTCCCTCCGGGAGTGCGCCCTGTGCTGTGGGGCGGTGCTGATGGCGTCCAGTCTGGCGGAGTGCTTTGGCCGGGGCTTTGACCATTTCGCCTATGTGCTGTCCTCGGCCCGGTTCGACAGGCTCTTAGTCCAGCCCAGGCCGCTGACGCTCCAGATCCTGTGTACGGAGCTGCGGCTCAATATGCTCCCGCGGATCCTTGAGGCGGCGGTGATGATCGCCTACGGGGCCGGGGCGGTGCGCTGGACGGTGGGGAAGTGCGCCGTGCTTCTCCTGATGATCCTCGGCGGGGCGGGGGTGTTCTGCGGGCTGTTCCTGCTCTACGCCTCCCTGTGCTTCTTCACCCTGGAGGGGCTGGAGTTTATGAACATCTTCACCGACGGGGCGCGGGAGTACGGCAAGTACCCCTTCGGCGTCTACGGCAAGGGCGTTCTGTGGCTCCTGACGCTCCTGGTGCCTCTGGCCCTCTGCCAGCACTGGCCCCTGCAATATCTCCTGGATCGAGGCCCCTGGTGGTACGGCCTCCTGCCGATGCTGGCCCAGCTTTTCCTGATCCCGTGCCTCCTTGCCTGGCGCGCCGGCGTCCGCCATTACCGCTCCACCGGGTCATAAGCGAACGGAGAATCGCGTGTAGAACGGACTCTCTGCGGCTACGCCGCGTATTCCAATTTCGGGCGGGTTTAGAACCCGCCCCTACTGCTTTTTAGGAAATATTTCCTCCCTTTTCGCAGAATCTCCCATCAGAACTTGTAGGGGCCGCCTCTCCAGGCGGCCCACCGTATTCCCGTCAATCTTCCCTTAAACGCCGTACGGGCCGCCGCCCACGGCGGCCCATGTCATACGCAACGGTTCCCAATAATGATTTCGTTCACCCCAAACGCATAATCTCCCGTACGGGCCGGACACCCGGCCGGCCCGCCAAACGAATTTCGATTCCGCCTCCCCAAAAGGTTGCGGCTACGCCGCGTATTTAAATTTTCGGGCCGCCAAGAGAGGCGGCCCCTACAAGCCTACTTGAAAGATTCTTCAAGAATAAAGGAAAATCTTCCTTAAAGACCGTAGGGGCGGGTTCAAAACCCGCCCACCGAATTCCTGAAAAACTTCCCCACAAGTTGTAGGGGCCGCCTTTTTAGGCGGCCCGTGGCACATCGAATTTCGCAACGGTTCATTCTTACGCTTTCGTAGGGGCCGCCCTCCCGGGCGGCCCCTACGCCGTTATTTGGAATTTTGGCAGTTAACGAAACAGGCCAACCAGTCAACACACAGTTCCGCCCGACTTTTTATACGATCTTCTCCGTCCATGCCCGGAAGGCCGAGGGGATAGCGTGTTCCCGGAAAAGCTCCCCGGCGGTGCGCCAGGTAAGCTCCGGGATCGCCCTGTCGCACAGTATGAGCAGGCCCCGCATCTGCCACTCCACATGGGTAAAGAGGTGCCTGGCCTCCCCCCACGGCTCCACGGACCGCGGCTCCGCCCCCCATTCGCCAAGCAGCGCCTTGGCCTCCTCCGGGTTCAGAAGGCCCTCCACGTTGGGGTATTCCCACATACCCGCCAGCAGGCCCTTCTCCGCCCGCCGCCGGACAGCCCAGCGGTCGCCGCACCGCAGCAGAAGCACCGTACGTTCCTCCACCCGCCGGGGCTTTGGCTGGGAACGCACAGGCAGGGCGGCCTGCTCCCCCCGTTCCCGGGCAAGACACAGCTCCGCCAGGGGACAGGCCGAACACCTGGCCCCCTCCCTGGGCAGACAGACCGTCTCGCCAAGCTCCATCAGCCCCTCAGTCAGCAGGGCCGCGTCCTCCCCAGAGGGGTATAGCCCCCGCAGAAGCCCGGTGACCCAAACGCGCGTATCAGGCGCCAGAGCGTCGTCCCACCGCGCCGTCAGGCGCAGGATCACCCGCAGTACGTTCCCGTCCACCGCCGGTTCCGGCTGTCCAAAAGCCAGGGAGGCGATGGCCCCGGCGGTGTAGTCCCCGATGCCCGGGAGCTTCCTCAGCTCCTGGGCGGAGGAGGGCAGCGCCCCGCCGTACTGTTCTGCCACCACCCTGGCGGACTTTTGCAGATTCCTGGCGCGGCTATAATAGCCCAGCCCCTCCCACAGCTTCAAAAGCTCCTCCTGGGACACCTCCGCCAAGGCCCGCGCGTCGGGCAGGCGCTCCATGAACCGTAGATAGTAGGGAATGGCCGCCTCGATCCGCGTCTGCTGGAGCATGATCTCCGACACCCACACCGCGTAGGGCGTGGGCCTGTCCCGCCAGGGCAGGGGACGGCGGTTGACCCGGTGCCACGCCAAAAGCCGTGGGATCGCGGCGCCGATCCGCTCCTTCTCCGTCATGATAGCCGCCTCCTGTCCGCGCAATACGTTCTCTCAGGGGACAGTATACCACTTTTTCGCCTCATTGACAACAAATTGCGCCCACAGGCGCGGAATTTTCAGCTTGTCAAAAAATGTAAATTCGATTTTTTCCGGCGGCATGTACGTCGGAAAAAATCCCTTTTGTCGCACGAGTGTGTCCCTGCGGGACGCATGCAGGGCGACGGCAGGGAACAAATATCTGAATTTCGCAAAATTCAGATATTTTTCCCGCACGTTCCCTTTTGTCGGAAAAAGCCCGTCAGGGCTTTTTCGACAGCCTCAAAATCGCGGGGACGCATGTCCCCGCGATTTCGCTCGTTACGCCTCTTTGGATTCTTTCAGTATCTCGGCGATCTTTCGCACCGTCTCCATGGCCCGCTCCAGATCGCGCGGGTCGATCTCCGCCCTGACGCGCTCATAGGCGGTATTCATACCGCGCCGCTCGCTGTCCATAAGCTCCACCGCCTTGCTGGTGAGCTTGACGTAGGTCTGACCGGCGGTTCGATCCGTTTTCCAGGTCACAAGCCCCTTGTCCTGAAGCCGCTCGACGGTCTTGGACAGCGTCGGAATGGGTATGTCCAGGGCGGCGGACAGATCCGAAAGATACGTCCTGCCGGGCCTGCCCCGTTCCCCGGCGCGGCCCTCTATGGCGCTCAGCAGCAGGAAATCCGTGCGCTTGATGGTGTTGAAGATCCTGTCGCTGTTGAAATACTCTAAGAAGAACCGCTCCCCGGCCCCTTTACCGATCCTGTTTTCGTCCATTTTCCGCTCCTTTCACCGTTCCTCGATTTTCCTGTACGTCCGCCTCCGGCACAGGCTCTTGTAGGCGGGGCGAATGATCTTGTTGGCGCTGACCAGCTCCTCCAGCCTGTGGGCGCTCCACCCGGCGATCCGCGCCACGGCGAAGATGGGTGTAAAAAGCTCCACGGGGATCCCCAGCATATCGTAGACAAAGCCGCTGTAAAAGTCCACATTGGGGCTGACGCCCTTGTAGATCCGGCGCTTCCGGGCGATGAGCCGTGGCGCCAGCTTCTCGATGGCGTTATAGAGGGCCAGATCCTTCTCCCGGCCCTTCTCCCGGGCCAGCATCTCCACAAAGCCCTTGAACACCACCTCCCGGGGGTCGGACAGGGAATAGACCGCGTGGCCCATGCCGTAGATGAGGCCCTTCCCGTCAAACGCCTCCCCGGACAGGAGCCGGGAGAGATAGGCCGAGACCTCGTCCTCGTCCGCCCAGTCGCGGACGTTTGCCCTGATGTCCTCCATCATGCGCATCACCATGATGTTGGCGCCGCCGTGCCGCGCGCCCTTCAGGGAGCAGAGCGCCGCCGCCATGGCCGAGTAGGTGTCGGAGCCGGAGGAGGTGACCACCCGGGTGGTGAAGGTGGAGTTGTTGCCGCCGCCATGCTCGGCGTGGAGGAGGAGCGCCACGTCCAGAACACGCGCCTCCAGCTCGGTGTAGTCCATGCCGGGCCGCAGCAGCCGCAGAAAATTCTCCGCCGTGGAGAGCGCCGGGTCAGGCCGGTGGATATACATACTGCCTCCCTGCTCGTAGTGGTTATAGGCGTGGTGGGCGTACACCGCCAGCATGGGGAACACGCTGATAAGCTGTACGCACTGCCGCAGGACGTTGGGCAGGCTCAGATCCCCGGCCAGCGGATCGTAGGAGGCCAGCGTCAGAACGCTCCTGGTCATGGAATTCATAATGTCCGCGCTGGGGGCCTTCATGATAACGTCCCGGGTGAAGTTGGTGGGCATCATGCGCTTCTCCGCCAGCACGCCGATGAACTCCTCCAGCCGCGCCGCGGTGGGCAGATCCCCAAAGAGCAGGAGATACGCCGCCTCCTCGAAGGTAAAGCGCGCGCTGCCGCGTATCAGCGCCCGCACGTCGTAGCCCCGGTACAGCAGCTCCCCGTCGCAGGGCGTTTTTACCCCGTCCAAATACTTGAAGGCCGTCACCTCGGAGATGTTGGTAAGGCCCGTGAGTACGCCCTTCCCGTTCTCGTCCCGCAGTCCCGTCTTGACGCCGAATTCCGCGTACAGCTCCCGGCTGATCACGTCGTTTTCCGCGCAAAGGGCCGCCTGCTCCTGAAAATACCGCTCATTCGTCATGGTTTCGTCCATCGTTCCGCTCCTTTTCATCAATCGCACGTTCGATAACATACCTGATCCTGTCAGCTGAGAAGATATAAAACAGCCGCAGCGTGTGAGCTGCGGCCTTGTGTCTATTTCCGGTCATTGCAGATCTCGTTCATTCGTTTTAAAAGCCGGATAAGCTCAGAGGCGTCCTCCGGCCCCAGGGCCCGCAGTACGCCGGAGAGGGCCTCCACCGTCTGATCCCGCCGCCGGGAGATCTCCTGAAGCCCCGCGCCGGTCAGGGTGACAAGGGTATGGCGGTTGTCCGAGGCGTCGTCCCGCCGCTCAATCCAGCCCTTCTCCTCCATATCCCTCAGCATGGCGGCGATCCGCGCCGTGCTGACGGACAGCTCGTCGCTCAGCTGGCCGGGATACGCCCCGCCGCAGCTTTGCAGATAGTAGAGGGCCAGAAGCTCCCCCCGGGCCAGCTTCGCCGCCTGCCGCCAGAGGCCGCTTTTGAACTGCTCGGCCCGAAGCCCCAAAAGCTCATCGGCCAATTGTCTGTATTCCATGCACAGCTCCGTATGTACGGGGATCTCCCGCCCGCAAGGACGGCAATTCCCTAATAGTATTAGCTATTATACCCCCTTTCGCCCGCCCTGTCAAGGGCTATCCTTTCCGAAAATCAGGAAACAAACAAGCGCGCCCCTTTTGGGACGCGCTTGAGCTGCTTAAGTTTTAAGGGTATAAGGGTAAGTTTTTTAAGAAACGGGCTTATTTCAGGTTGTTCTCCAGGATCTCCAGGTTCTCCTCCAGCTCGCGGGGGAGCTTGCCCTCGCCGACCTCGCCGAAGAACTTGCGGATATCGGCGGCCTCGCCCTTCCAGACCTCCTTATCAATGGTGAGAAGCTCCTTCAGGGTTTCCTCACTTACCTCGTCCTCGATGCCCTCCAGATTGATGTCCTCGGGCTTGGGCATATAGCCGATGGGGGTCTCCACCGCGTCCACGGTGCCGGCGCAGCGCTTCAGGATCCACTCCAGGACGCGCATATTGTCACCGAAGCCCGGCCACAGGAAGTGGCCCTCGTCGTCGGTGCGGAACCAGTTGACGTGGAAGATCTTAGGAAGCTTAGTGACCCGCTTATCATGGCCCATGTCGATCCAGTGCTGCCAGTAGTCGGCCACATGGTAGCCGATGAAGGGCCGCATGGACATGGGGTCGCGGCGGACGACGCCCACCGCGCCGGTGGCGGCGGCAGTTGTCTCGGAGGCGACGGTAGCGCCCAGGAACACGCCGTGGTTCCAGTCGCGGGACTGATAGACCAGGGGCGCGGTCTTGGCCCGGCGGCCGCCGAAGAGCATGGCGTCCAGAGGCACGCCCTGGGGATTGTCAAACTCTTTGGACAGGCAGGGGCAGTTGCGGGCGGGGGCGGTGAAGCGGGAGTTGGGGTGCGCGCCCTTGGAGCCGTCCGCGGGATCCCACGGCTCGCCCTTCCAGTTGAGAGCGCCCTGGGGAGGATTCTTGTCCATGCCCTCCCACCAGACGGTTCCATCGGGCTTGAGGACCACGTTGGTGAAGATGGTGTTCTTCTTGGTGGACAGCATGGCGTTGGGGTTGGACTTCATGGAGGTGCCGGGGGCCACGCCGAAGAAGCCGTTCTCCGGGTTCACGGCCCACAGCCTGCCGTCGGGGCCCGGACGAATCCAGGCGATGTCGTCGCCCACAGTCCACACCTTGTAGCCCTTGGCCCTGTATCCCTCAGGGGGGATCAGCATGGCCAGGTTGGTCTTGCCGCAGGCGGAGGGGAAGGCGGCGGAGATGTAGTGGACCTCGCCGTTGGGGAACTCCACGCCCAGGATCAGCATATGCTCGGCCATCCAGCCCTCGTCACGGCCCAGGCAGGAGGCGATGCGCAGGGCGAAGCACTTCTTGCCCAGCAGGACGTTTCCGCCGTAGCCGGAGTTGACGGACATGATCAGGTTCTCCTGAGGGAAGTGGACGATGTAGCGCTTCTCAGGATCCAGCTCCGCCTTGGCGTGCAGGCCCTTGATGAAGTCGGGGCTGTCGCCCAGGGCGTCGTACACGTCCAAGCCCACGCGGGTCATGATGGCCATGGAGATGACCACATAGATGGAGTCGGTCAGCTCGATGCCGTACTTGGCGAAGGGGGAGCCGACGATGGACATGGAGTAGGGGATAACGTACATGGTGCGGCCCTTCATAGCGCCGTCATAGATGCCATAGAGCATGGTCTTCATCTCTTTGGGATCCATCCAGTTGTTGGTGGGGCCGGCGTCCTCCTTCTTCTCGCAGCAGATGAAGGTGCGATCCTCCACACGGGCCACGTCGTTGACGGCGGAGCGGTGATAGACGCACCCGGGCAGCTCCTCACCGTTGAGCTTGATAAGCTCGCCGGTCTTGTAGCCCTCTTGGCGCAGGGACTCCAGCTGCTCCTCGCTGCCGTCGATCCAAACGATCTTGTCGGGCTTGGTCAGCGCCGCCATCTCGTCGATCCAACTGAGAACCGCCTTGTTTTTGGTATACATGGGATAAAACCTCCTTATAGAGATACAATTATACTGTGTTATATCTTACACGAAAAGGGCGAAAAGTTTCAACGTCACACATGACAAATAATAAACGAAGAAATTTGAAATTTTGATATAAGTTAACTTGCAGGAAAAACGGCTCTTCCACAAAATGTTGTGTCAGGGCCGCTTTGAAATATATGGATTTCCAGACAGGGTGAATCTCCACAGCCAGTCCTTTGCGTCTCCGGCGTAGTCGATGTTCACCCGGGGGGACGCGTCCACAGCAAGGCCCGCCTTGCCCGCCTCCACGGTGAGGGGGGAGCCGGGGTCACAGACCCTGACGCCGTAAAGCTCCTTTGTGATCCCCAGCGCCATACACAGCTTGCCGGGGCCGGAGCAGAGGGCGGCGGGCCTGTCCGTCCCGCGCCGCCGGGCCATCACGTCCAGGCCCCTCAGCGGCTCCAGCGCCCGCAGAAGCACGCAGTCCGGCTCGCCGTCATGCCCGCAGGAGAGGTTCAGACACCAGTACATTCCGTAGATGAGGTAGATATACGCAAGCCCCTTCCCCTCATAGAGCGCCCGCACCCGCTGGGTGCGGCCCCGGTAGGAGTGGGCGGCGGGATCCAGCGGCCCCCGGTAGGCCTCCGCCTCCACGATCCGCCCGGCGGCCTCCTGCCCGTCCACCCGGGAGATCAGCGTACAGCCGATAAGCTCCCTGGCCACGGCCAGCGTGTCCCGGCGGTAAAATTCTTCCGGCAGGATCATTCCAGCGCCCTCCCCATCTCGCGGGTGAGGCGGGCGAACGCCTCAATGGACAGCGTCTCTCCCCGCGCGGTCTCCGTAAATCCGCAGGCGGCGATACACCCGGCGATCCGCGCCTTCTCCAGCCGCCCGGAAAACCCGGAGGCCAGGGCGTTCACCAGCGTCTTGCGCCGCTGGTTGAAGGCCGCACGGACGATTTGGAAAAAGAGCTTCTCGTCCACCAGCGCCGCGGGCGTCTCCCGCTTTTCCAGCCGGATCACCGTGCTTGTGACCTTGGGCCGCGGCTCAAAGCAGTCCGGCGGCACGTCGAAGAGTTGCGACGGCTTATAATAAAAATCCACAAAGATCCCAAAGGCCCCGTAATCCGCCGTTCCCGGCACGGCGCAGATCCGCCGCGCCACCTCCCGCTGGATCATGACGGTGACGGTAGGGAAAAGCCCGGAGGCGATCAGCTTCGTCAGCACCGGCGTCGTGATGTTGTAGGGCAGATTGGCGCACACGGCGGGGGTGAGGCCGCCGAAATGCTCCACCACCAAAGCGCCCAGCTCCGCGTCCATCACGTCCCCGTTGAGGACGGTGACGTTGCCCAGCGCCCCCACCGTCTCCGCCAGCACCGGCATGAGCCGCGCGTCGATCTCCAGGGCCAGCACCCGGCCCGCCCTTCGGGCAAGCTCCGCCGTGAGACAGCCCACCCCCGGCCCGATTTCCAGGACGCCCGTCCGCCCGTCAGCCCCGGACTCCGCCGCGATCCGCTCCGGCACCCAGGGGGCCACCAGAAAATTCTGCCCTTTGGCCTTGGAAAAGCGGAACCCGTGCCTGCCCAGTAAAGCCATGATGTAATTGTAGTCCGTAAGCTGTCCCATCATAACGCCTCAAATCCCACAAAACAACCGCTGAACCAAAAAAGCGGCAGCCATTTGCCGCTCTTTGGAATAAGCGGTAAAATATCCCATTTTATCTTATGCGGAACAAGTCAAACACGGTCAAACCCATAGCCAAAAAACAAGAAGCCCCGCTGAATTTTCCCGGCCTATAATGCCCTGAATTATTTTGTAAAGGGAAAAAATAAGGGAAAAATCAAGGGCATATTTGATAAAAATCCCAAAGGGTAAAAAGCCACGGTCTGCAATAATTGCGGACCGTGGTCTTATTATAGTCACATGAGCTAAAAATGTCAAATGAAAAATTCCGTGAAAAAGGTGAGTTGCTCTTTCCGTGAATAACTGGCATCATAATGTATTTAAGCTGAAAAAGGCGGCAGGTTCGCTTCCTGTCGCCTTTTCTTCGTTGGGTATTGACAAGGCGAATACTTCGTGTTATGATGTATATCGTGACAGGAGGTATGACGTGGATATTCAGTTGAAACGCGGTCTGTTGGACGTGTGTGTTTTAGCGGCGATTAAAGGCAAAGATTCATACGGTTACCAAATCATGAAAGATATGAAGCCATATCTTGAGCTTTCCGAATCGACCTTATATACCATTCTGAAACGCCTGGAAACAGCAAATATGCTGACCGTTCGCACCGCGGAACACGGCGGCCGCCTCAGAAAATATTATCATATTACTGGCGCGGGGCTAAAGCGCATCGAAGACTTCAAGGACGAATGGAAAGAAATACTGTCTATATACCGGTTCGTGACCAAGGGGGATGATGGAAATGAATAAGCAGGAATTTCTTGCCAGGCTTCGCAATGGCTTGTCAGGCATGCCGCGGGATGATATTGAAGAACGAATTATTTTTTACAGTGAAATGATTGATGACCGCATGGAGGAAGGGCTCTCGGAGACCGAAGCGGTAGGATCAATCGGAACAGTGGACGATGTCGTTTCGCAAATATTGACGGATATGCCGCTCACAAGGCTGGTCAAAGAGAACATCAAGCCGGAAAGATCCATGAGAGCGTGGGAGATCGTGCTTCTTGTATTAGGGTTTCCGGTATGGCTTCCTCTTTTGATCGCCGCCTTTGCCGTGGTTCTCGCGGTCTATATTGTCGTGTGGTCGGTGGTCATTTCGCTGTGGGCAGTAGAAGTGTCCTTTTGGGCCGGCGCCCTTGGCGGAGTGATTTCGGCTTTCGCTGTTCAGGGCAATGTGCTTAATGGAATTGCGATGCTCTCGGTCGGCCTTTGCTGCGCCGGTCTGTCTATTTTTCTCTTCTTCGGCTGCAAGGCTGTGACAAAAGGGATCTTACAGCTGACAAAACGGGCGGCTTTGTGGTTCAAATCTCTGTTCGTCGGAAAGGAGGCGGCATGATGAGCAAAGCAGTAAAAATATGGCTGATAGTCGCGCTGGCTTTAGTCGTGCTTGGTGTAATTCTTTTTGCGGGCGCGATGATCGAAAGCGGTTGGGATTTTAAAAAGCTCGGTACTGTTGCATATACGACCAACACGTATGAGGTAGACGGTGGATTTAAAAACATATCCATCGACGTCGAAACGACTAAGATAGCGTTTGCTCCCGCCGACAACGGACGATGCAAAATCGTTTTCTTTGAAGATGAAAAGGTGAGACATTCCGCTTCCGTACAAAACAGTACGCTGGTGATTGATACGGTCGATACCCGCAAATGGTATGAACATTTTTCCTTTTCTTTTAGTCAACCGCAGATGACCATATATCTACCGCGCAATGAGTACGATTCCCTGTTCATAGAGACGGATACGGGCGATATTGCGATCCCAAAGGATTTTTCCTTTGATATGATTAAAATTGACGGCGATACCTCCGATGTGGATTGTTTCGCGTTCGCCTCACATGGCATTGAGATCAAATTGAGCACCGGTGATATCCGATTGGAAGAGATTGCGACAGAACAGTTGAAGCTGACAACGGACACAGGTAGAATTCAGATAAACACAGTGGATGTCGGCGCAAATATCAGAATCGAAACGGATACGGGAAAGGTGGAGCTTACGGATACCTCCTGTAATGATCTTTATGCGGAAAGCGATACCGGGTCCATAACATTAAAACATGTGATCGGGGCAGGAAGCTTTACAATTGAAAGCGACACCGGCGACATAACATTCGACCACAGCGACGCCGCTGAGATATTCGTCAAAACTGATACAGGAGACGTTACAGGCACTTTACTTTCCGATAAAGTTTTCCTGACCGAAACCTCCACCGGACGAATTTCCGTGCCGAAAACAATAACGGGCGGTAAATGTGAGCTCAAAACGTCCACCGGAGATATTAAAATTGAGATAATATCTTGACTTTTTAAATGAATCGTTTTCACTCTTTGCCCATGGAGGAGTGCGTACACGCTTCACCGTTTCCCTTGTCGTTTTCATGTGGCGGGGGTGGATGAAGCGGCAGAGATCGGGAGATGACATCAAAACTGTCCGGGGAAATCTCGGCCACCACACAGCGTCCGGAACAACAAGAAAGCCTTAGAGTCATTGCAACTCTAAGGCTTTTTTGGTCCGAGTGACTGGATTCGAACCAGCGGCCTCTTGAACCCCATTCAAGCGCGATACCAAACTTCGCCACACCCGGATATTATTTTGTGCTTGAGTATAATAGCATACATCTCCCGAAAATGCAAGCTTTATTTTCAGATTTTTTCTCTTTTTTCATAAAGCCCCCAAGGCGCCGTAAAAAAAGGAGCGCCGGTATGGACAGGACATAAGGAACGTGTTATAATAGTAATAATAATTGTAATTATACAGGAGCAATCAAGGGGGAACTGCGAAATGGAAACCAACGAGGCCGCCCAGAGCGAGCTGATCGCCGCGCTGAGAAGCGCCCTGGACGCGGCGGAGAGCGCCAACCGCGCCAAATCCGCCTTTCTGTCCTCCATGTCCCACGACATACGCACCCCGCTGAACGCTATCGTCGGCATGACCACCATCGCCAAGGCCAATCTGGGGGATACCGCCAAGATCGCCGACTGCCTGGACAAGATCGACCTCTCCTCCCGGCACCTGCTGGCCCTCATCAACGACATTCTGGATATGTCCCGCATCGAGAGCGGCAAGATGGCCCTGTCGCCGGAGGAATTCACCATGGCCGACTTCCTCCACTCCCTGATGGCTGTGTTCCGCCCCCAGGCGGAAAAGAAGCGCCAGCACGTGGAGCTGGACTTCACAGGCGTCCGCCACGAGAAGATCCGCGCCGACGAGCTGCGGATCCAGCAGGTACTCATCAATATCCTCTCCAACGCCGTGAAGTTCACGCCGGAGGAGGGTACCATCTCCCTGACGGTGCGGGAGACCGGCCGGGTAGGGGAGCGGCTGGACTACGCCTATTACCAGTTTATCATCTCCGACACCGGCATGGGCATGACGCCGGAGTTCCTGGAGAAGATCTTCCAGCCCTTCGAGCGGGCCAAGACCGTCAGCCGGATCGAGGGCACCGGCCTGGGCATGACCATCACCAGCAACCTGGTGAAGATGATGAACGGCACCATCGGCGTGGAGAGCCAGCTGGGCCGTGGCACCACCTTCACCGTCACCCTGCCCCTGGAGCAGCTGGATACCGGCAGTACCGTGCCGGAGGATCTGCGGGGCCTGCGCGTCCTGGTGGTGGATGCCGACGCCGCCTCTATCCGCAACACCCGGGAGATTTTAGAGGATCTGGGCATGGAATGTGATGTGGCCGAAAACGCCTGGGACGGCAGCGACCTGGCCGCCCAGGCCCACGAGGAGGGCCATGACTATTTCGCCATTCTGCTGGGCTGGCGTCTGCCGGTGGTGGACGGCGTCCAGGCCTGCCGGGAGCTGCGGGCCATACTGGGCGGGGAGATCCCTATCCTCTTGATGTCCACCTATGAGTGGACGCTGAGCGGCGACGAGATGCGCAAATACGGCGTCACCGCCTTCGTCCCCAAGCCCCTTTTCCGCTCCCGTCTGGGGGAGGAGCTGCACAAATACACCGAGGCCGGGAAAAAGGCCGCCGCGTCCTCCGCCAAGTCGGCGGAGATGTCCTTTGAGGGCTTCCGGGTCCTGCTGGCGGAGGACAACGAGATCAACCAGGAGATCGGCGTCGAGCTTCTGGAGATGCTGGGGGCCGCCGTGGAACCTGTGGGGAACGGCAAAGAGGCGGTGGACAAATTCAGCGCCTCCCGGCCCGGCGCCTACGACATCATCTTCATGGATATCCAGATGCCGGAGATGGACGGCCATCAGGCCACCCGCGCCATCAGGGCCCTGGACAGGAGCGACGCCAAGACCGTCCCCATCATCGCTATGAGCGCCAGCGCCTTCGTGGAGGATATCCAGGCCTGCCGCAAGGCCGGCATGGACGGCCACGTTCCCAAGCCCGTCAGCCTGCAAAGTCTCTCCGAGGCCATGGGCAAATTCCTCCGCCGGGAGGTGACGGCATGAGAGAGTACCAGCGGCAGTACCTGGAGCTTCTCAAGCGGGCAGCCGACCTGTCCGACCCCTCCCCGGCGGAGCTGACCCCGGAGGCGTTCGTGGAGGAATCGGCCAAGGTGGCCGCCGCGTCCGCCAGGATCGTGGAGCAGGGGACGGAGCTTCTGCGCACCTGCCTCTTTCCGTTGCTGGACGAGATCTTGGGCGCCACGCCTCAGGAGGTGGAGCATCTGCTGGAGTTCGCCTCCGTCCTTATGAGCGGCCGGGAGCTGCGTGACGTGGGCCTCCACTACCGTATCACCATGGCCCTGGTCACCTACGCCCGCCACACCGAGAACCGCGACCTGCTTATCCGCGAGCTTTACGAGATGGGCATGGCCCTCTACAATATGCAGACCATGCTCAGCCCCGCCCAGATCCGCCTTTACAACACCAGGATGCGTATGTGCTTCACCGAATGTGCCTCCCACTTTGAAAAGGACTACGACCAGATCGAGGATCCCCAGATCCGCGGCTATATCCACCGCAGTATGGGCAACATCGCCCTCAGCTACGATACCTCCAGTGAGGCGGCGGCCCAAAAGAAGCTGGAGCTGACCACCCGCTCCATTCGCGTCCTCTCCGACCCGGAGATCCGCGCCAAAACGCCGTCCCTCCCCTGGGACAGATACCTCTATGCCACCCACCAGCAGTGTACGTCCCTGCTGGGGTATCTGCGCTACCGCGCTGTCGGCCCGGAGGTTTTTTCACGGGTGCTGGAATCGGCCCAGATCGTCCAGGAGAAGCAGATGCGGGATATGCGCGAGCGGGGCGAACCCCTGAACCCCCGCTGGCAGTACGCCTATATGGCGGCCCTCTACCACAGCGGCTCCATGCACCTGACGGAGCTGCTGGACGGCCTCTACGGCCTGTGCAGCTACTGCGCCGACGACGATTACGGCCCCCAGAGCGCCTTCGCCCACCTGGGCGCGCCGGCCTATTATATGGAATACGCCAAGCAGCTCCCCGACCACCGGCTGGACAAGGAGGTGGGAGCCAGGATCCGCAAGCTCACCCGCCGCATGTGCCGCTGGCTGGTGAAAGCGCCCCGCTCCCGGGCGGACGAGACGGTGATGTTCTACCTCCGCCAGTTTCTGTACGCCTACCGGGAGATGCCGGGAGGTATGCCCTTCACGGAGCTTCTGCAAAACACCTTCGCCGCCTGGCTCCCCACCGGGTACATACGCCAATGGATTGTCGGCAAGACCGCCCGCCTGCTCACCGGCTGGGCCATGGACGACCAGGCCGCCAAGCTGGTGGGGATCCTGGAGACGGCCAACGAGGAGGAGGTCAGGGCCAGGAGAGCGGAGATATTGGACTTCGCCGAAAAGGCCGGTATGCTCTACGACACCGGCATGATCCACTTCATTCACCTGGAGTTTTCCGCCTGCCGGGGCATCTTCGAGGAGGAGAGCGACCTGATCCGCCTCCACACCCACTGCGGCTATATGCTCCTCTCCACCCGTGCCTCCACCCAGAGCTTCGCGGAGATCGCCCTGGGCCACCACCGCTATTACGACGACAAGGGCGGCTTCCCGGTGGACTTCTCCCTGAAGGACTCCAAGCTGCGCCCCATCATCTCCATCATCGCCCTGGCGGACGCCCTGGCCTCCACCGTCCCCGAGACGGCCAGCCGTTACCGGCCCGCCAGACCCCTCTCCGCGGTGTTGGAGGAGGTCGAGGCCGAGGCCGGCACCCACTATTCGCCCGCCGCCGTGGCTCTGCTCACCGGCGAGCGCCGGGAGACGGTGCGCCGGAGCCTCCACACCTGGCGCAAGGAGGCGTGCCTGGATATGTACCGCCGCCGGGAGAGCATCTCCTCCTCCCTCTGAGCGCCCTATCAATCATTAAGCGCCCTATATACGCAAAAAAAGCGCAGGGACGGCGATTTTCGCCCCCTGCGCTTTTTTTTGTGTTCACAAATAATTTACAATATTTCAAAAATAATGCTTGACAATACTTAAGCTATGCGGTATAATACGCATTGTACGGGGCAGGGGACGAAAGGAGCGTCCCTGTCTCCCCGCCGACATCTATCATACCGGGAAGGCCCTCGCTTTTTAAGAAGAGCGGGAGGGGGTCTTGGTCAACTGCGCCATTTTTCGCCACAGCGGGATAAACAGCGCCAGCCCCGCCAGCATAGCGCCGCAGTCGGCGATGGGCGTGGCCCAGGCGATGGCGTCCGCGCCGCCCAGGTGATCCAAGAGGAACATGAAGGGGACGTCCAGCCCGCCCTTGCGGAGCATGGACAAAATCAGCGGTTTTCCCTTCTGGCCAACGGACTGGAAGATGGAGATGATCACCGTGGTGACGGCGGTAAAGGGCCCGGTGATGCAGATGATGCGCTGGAACATACTGCCGTAGCGCACGGTCTCCGGGTCGTTTATGAAGGCCCGCACCAGGGGCCCCGCGCAGGTGAACAGGAGAATGGCCCCCACGGTGGTGACGCCCAGGCTCAACAGCAGGGTCACCTTGATGGCGTCACGCATACGCCGGGCGTTTTTGGAGGCGTAGTTGTAGCCAATCAGGGGGATAACGCCTTGGGAGAGGCCGTTGGCGATAGCAAAGGCCAGCATGTCGATCTTTTTGGCGATGCCGATGCCCGCCACGGCGGCGTTGGAGTAGTTGACCAGCAGCTTGTTCAGGGTGATGTTGGAGAAGATGCCCATCAGGTTCATGATGGAGCTGGGCAGGCCCACCAGCAGCACCTCTTTGGCGATGCCGCCGGAGACGGCGTAATACCGGGGATCCAGGGTCAGGTGGAGCTTGCCCCGCCGCAGGAGGATCAGGGCGATGAAATAGAGGGTGGCGATCAGGTTGGAGAGCATGGTGGCCACCGCCGCGCCGGTGATCTCCAGGTGGAACCCGAAGATGAACACCGGGTCCAGCAGGATATTGAGGCCGCCCCCCAGGGCCACCCCGAAGCTGGCCTGCCCGGAGTACCCCTCCGCCCGCACCAGGTGCGCCAGGGCGGCGTTCAGCACCGTGGGGACAGCCCCCACGGTCAGCGTCCAGAAAAGGTAGCTCTCACAAAAGCCGTAGGTGGCGCTGTCCGCCCCCACCGCCGGGAGAAGGATCCCCCGGAACCCGTAGATGACGGCCCCATACAGAAGCGCCGCCCCGGCGGAGGTCCAGATGCAGAAGGCCGAGGCCTTCCGGGCCTTCTCCGTGTCCCCCAACCCCAGGCTCCGGGAGATGAGGCTGGCGCCGCCGATGCCAAAGAGGTTGGCAAGACCCGTGGTCAGCAGGAAAAGCGGCAGGGAGAGGGAGGCGGCGGCCACCTGGTCGGGGTCGTTCAGCTGCCCGATGAAAAACGTGTCCGCCATGTTGTAGATGACGGTGATGATCTGGCTGATCACCGTGGGGATCACCAGGGCCAGGACGGCCCTGGGTACCGGCGTTTTCTCAAAAAGCTCCGTTTTGTCTGTCTTACCTGTTCGCATACCGCGCCTTCTTTTCCGCTGAAAGTTTTGTTATAGAAATACTACCCCTTTTCCCGGCAAAATGCAATAGACGCCGCTATTTAATTGCGCCTTATCTGTTTCCCGCCCACCCTCCGCCTGGCGGTTGACATGACTTTTCAGGAATGGTACAATATCTTCCAAAGCGGATATTATGCGTGTTTTTACGGCCTTTTTCCCCGGCTTACGCCCTATTTCCCGGATGGCGGGGTGGCGGCTGGCGAAAGGATGATTTGGAAAGGAGAACGTATGGAGCGAAAGGAGAACGTATGGAGCTGAAATTGCGATCCCTCCGGGAAGACCCGGCATTTTGGCGGCGGGCGGGGGTGAAGCTGCCGGAATACGACATAGAGGCCGCGGCTCGGCGCACGCGTCAGGCGCCCCTCTGGCTCCATTTCGGGGCCGGGAACATCTTCCGGGGCTTTGTGGCCGCCCTCCAGCAAAGGCTTCTGGACGGGGGAGAGGCGGACCGGGGCATCATCGCCGCGGAGACCTTTGACGTTGACATCGTGGACAAGATCTACGACCCCTATGACAACCTGACACTGAACGTCACCCTGAACCCCGACGGCACCACCCGCCGGGAGGTGATCGCCTCCGTGGCCCAGGCCCTCCGGGCGGACAGGGATCTGGCGCGCCTGCGCCAGATCGCCCGATGCCCCTCCCTCCAGCTCATCTCCTTCACCGTCACTGAGAAGGGCTACGCCCTCTGTAAGCCCGACGGGACGCTCCTGCCGGGGGTGCGGGAGGAGCTTCAAGAGGGGCCGGACGGCCCCCGCACCGCCATGGGGACGGTCGCGGCCCTGCTCTTAGAGCGGTTTCGGGCCGGGGCGTACCCTCTGGCGCTGGTGAGCCTGGACAACTGCTCCCGCAACGGGGAGAAGCTGCGTTCCAGTGTCCTGGCGGTGGCCCGGGGCTGGCTGGAAAAGGGCTTCGTACAGCGGGATTTTCTGGACTATATCTCCGACGGGGCCCGGGTCGCCTTCCCCTGGAGCATGATCGACAAGATCACCCCCCGGCCCCACGAGAGCGTGGAGCGGAGTCTGACGGAGGACGGCATCGAGGCCATGGCCCCCCTTGTCACCGACAGAGGCACCTATATCGCGCCCTTTGTCAACGCGGAGAGGCCGGAGTATCTGGTCATCGAGGACAGCTTCCCCAACGGCAGGCCGCCGCTGGAGCGGGCGGGGGTCTACATGACGGACAGGGACACCGTCAACAGGACGGAGCGCATGAAGGTCACCACCTGCCTAAACCCCCTGCACACCGCCATGAGCGTCTACGGCTGTCTTTTGGGCTACACGCTGATCCGGGAGGAGACGCGCGACCGGGACATCGCCGCCCTTATCCGGCGGCTGGGATATACGGAGGGCCTGCCGGTGGTCACCCACCCCGGCATTATCGACCCCAGGGCGTTTCTTGACGAGGTGGTGGAGGAGCGCCTGCCCAACCCCTTTATGCCCGACGCGCCCCAGCGCATCGCCACGGACACGTCCCAGAAGGTGGGGATCCGCTTCGGGGAGACGATCAAGAGCTATTTATCCCAGGGGCGGGATCTGAAAGCCCTCACCGCCATTCCCCTGGCCCTGGCCGGGTGGCTTCGGTATCTGCTGGCGGTGGACGATAAGCTGGCGCCCATGCCCGTCTCCGACGACCCGCTGAGGGAGGAGCTTCAGGCAATGCTTTCCGGGATCGTGCCGGGACGCCCGGAGACGTATACGGGGCAGCTGCGGCCTATTTTGTCCAACGCCGCCGTCTTTGGCCTCGATTTGACGGACACGCCCCTGGCGGACAGGATAGAGGCATATTTTACGGCGGAGCTGGCCGGCCCCGGCGCGGTGCGCCGGACGCTACACGAGACGCTTTTTAAGGAAGGAGAGGGACTATGCCCATGCAAATGAGCTGGCGCTGGTACGGCCAGGGCAACGACAGGATCACCCTGGCCCAGATCAGGCAGATCCCCGGCATTTCCACCATCGTCTGGGCGCTCCACGACAAGCTCCCGGGGGAGGTCTGGCAGCCGGAGGAGATCCGGCGGACGGTGAAACAGATCGAGGCCGCCGGGTTCAACGCCCAGGTGGTGGAGTCGGTGAACGTCCACGACGACATCAAGATCGGCCTGCCCACCCGGGACAAGTATATCGAAAACTACATACAGACGATCCGCAACCTGGCGCCCTTCGGCGTGAAGGTGATCTGCTATAACTTCATGCCCGTCTTTGACTGGACCCGCACGGAGCTTTTCCACCCTCTGCCCGACGGCTCCACGGCGCTTTATTACCAGAAGGACAGGATAAAGTCCGACTACAAGGCCATGGCGGACTATATCATGAGCTTCACCGAGCGCTATCACATGACCTTTCCCGGCTGGGAGCCGGAGCGCATGGCGAAGCTGGACGAGCTTTTCAAAAAGTACGCCCCGGTGACCCGGGAGAAGCTGTGGGAGAATTTCCGCTATTTCCTGGAGGCCCTTATGCCCGTCTGCCGGGAGTGCGACATCAAGATGGCCGTCCACATGGACGATCCCCCCTGGGATATCTTCGGCCTGCCCCGGCTTCTGACCGGCGCGGAGGCCATTGACAGGCTCCTGGCGATGGTGGACGACCCCTATAACTGCCTGACCCTCTGCTCCGGCAGTCTCAACGCCGACCCCAAAAACAACGTGGCGGACATCGTGCGGGCCCACTGCGACCGCGTCGCCTTTGCCCACATCAGGAACGTGAAGCACTTTGAAAACGGCGACTTTTCCGAGACGGCCCACCGGGACTGCTGCGGCGACACAGGGATACTCGACATTCTGAAGGCCTATCACGACTGCGGCTTTCAGGGGTATATCCGCCCCGACCACGGGCGGCACCTGTGGGACGAGGGCCCCGGCACCGTCCGCCCCGGCTACGGCCTCTATGACCGGGCCCTGGGGGTGCAGTATATGCTGGGCGTGTGGGACACGCTGGACAGGCTTCAGGGCTGAGAAAGAAAAGCCCCCGCGCCGCGGGAGGGAGAGGGAGACATGGAGCAGATCATCATTCATGTGGATATGGACGCGTTCTTTGCCTCTGTGGAGATCCGGGACGATCCCGCCCTGAGGGGAAAGCCGCTGATCATCGGCTCTCTGCCGGGGGAGCGGGGCGTTGTGGCCACCTGCAGCTATGAGGCGCGCAAATACGGCGTACACTCCGCTATGAACATCAAGGAGGCGTACCGGCGCTGTCCCCAGGGGATCTATATGCACCCCCATATGGACAAGTATAAGGCCGTGTCCGGGCGGCTCCATCAGATCTGGGACGAGTACGCCGCCGCCTCGGAGGCCGTGGCCTTGGACGAGGCGTATTTGGACGTCACCGAGCGCGCGGGGGATCTGGAGGGGGCGCGGCGGATCGCCATGACCATCAAAAGGCGCGTCAGGGAGGAACTGGGGCTTACCTGCTCCGTGGGCGTGGCCTACTCCAAGACGGCGGCCAAGACGGCCAGCGAGGAGAGGAAGCCCGACGGCTATTTTGAGATCCCCTCGTCGGAGGATTTCGTGGCGCTGATGCTGGATCGAGATGTGCGCGCCCTCTATACGGTGGGGGAGATGACGGCGGAGAAGCTGTACGCCTCCGGGATCCGCACCGTCCGGGATATCCGGGAAAAGCAGGAGCTGGTGCGAAGGCTCCTGGGAAAGCAGGGGGAGTGGATCACAAAGCTGGCCTTTGGGATCGACGACAGGAGGGTGACGCCCTACCGCCCCCAGGACGCCAAATCCATCGGCCGGGAGGTCACCTTCCAGGAGGACGTGAGGGATCATCAGCTTCTGAAGGACGTGCTTGTACTGCTCTCCATAGCGGTGGAGCGCCGGGCCAGACGGTACGGCCTTTACGGCAGCGGCGTGACGCTGAAGCTCACCTATCACGACATGAAAACCATCACCCGCTCCCGGCTTGCCGCTGTCTCCAACAGCGCCGCAGCCATCTGGCGGGAGGCCGCAAGCCTGCTGGACGGGGTGGAGAAGCGCCCCGTCAGGCTTATCGGCGTGAGTATCTATAACCTGTCCGGGGAGGAGGACAGGCAGCTTTGCCTTGAGGACGTATTCGCCGGTTCCGCGTCCGGCGGGGAGGCGGAGATAAAAAGGCTCTTAGAGGGCATGGCGGCCCGGTACGGGCTGGATTTCGCGGGGCATCTGGAGCAGATCTTTCAGATGGACACCCTGCACAGGACTGTGGAATACATGAGGAAGCACATATGACGGAGATAAAAGAGAAGCTGTTGGCCTACGCCAAGAGGAAATATCACGCCGCGCCGGAATATCTGTGGGCGCGGTATCCGGGGTATGCCGTTCTCCGGCACCGGGACAATAAAAAGTGGTTCGCGCTGATGATGGACATTCCGGCCTCCAGGCTGGGGCTGGAGAGCGGGGACACCGTGGAGATCCTGAACGTGAAGCTGGAGGACGCGCTGTTGGCCGATCTGCTTGTGAGGCAGGAGGGCTTTTTCCGGGGGTATCACATCAGCCGGGGGAACTGGATCACGATCCTGCTGGACGGGACGGTGGCGCCGGAGGAGGTCTGCCGGTGGCTGGACGAGAGTTATTTTGCCACGGCGTCCCCCCGGACGCGGCAGAGGCTCAGGCCGCCCAAGGCGTGGATCGTCCCGGCCAATCCCAAGTTCTACGACGTGCAGAGGGCCTTTGACGAGGCGGAGGAGATCGACTGGAAGCAGGGGAAGGGCATTAAGACCGGGGACACGGTGTATCTGTATGTGGCGGCGCCGGTGTCGGCGATCCTCTATAAATGCCGGGTGACAAAGACGGATATCCCCTTCCGCTTTGACAACGGGGAGGTGCGTATGTCCAGCGTCATGAGGATAAAGCTCCAGAAGCGGTATGAGGCGGATCGGTTCACCTTTGAGGTGCTGGGCAGGGAGTACGGCATCTTCGCGGTGCGCGGCCCCAGGGGGATCCCGGACAGTCTCAAGGAGGCGCTGGGATAGGGGGGACAGAAAAAGACGGAAAGGCGTGGAGGCATGAAAACGATTTTTTAAGGCAGGGCGGCGATGGAGCGATCCTCTCCGCCGCTTTTCCGCGGATAACGGTAGAAAAAGTCATACCTTCGCGCTATATAATACATGACAATAGTGAGCAACGGAAATCTGGCAGACCGCCAAATCGCCGCTGTTTTTTTCGCAAAATATTTCAAAAAACCTTGTAAGATTTCCTGCTTTGCGGAGTCTTATAGGTGAATGGCAAAAGGAGGTGGGAGCGTAGTGGAGTTTGAACAGATATACCGCGCCTATTTCAAGTCGGTTTACCTGTATGTCATGGGCCTTTGCGGCAACGAGCATATGGCGGAGGAGATCACAAGCGAGACCTTTTTCAAGGCGATCAATTCCATAGACAGTTTTCGTGGTGACTGTGAACTGCGTGTCTGGCTTTACAAGATCGCCCGAAATACCTATTGCTCATATCTGAAAAAGAACAAAAGAGTATCCAGTATCGACGAGCCGGATTTACAGAATATCGCCGCTGAGGACGATCTTATGGATACACAGATCGGTAAACAGGAAGATGCCCGTCAAATACGAAAAATCCTGCATGAACTATCCGAGCCATATAAGGAAGTATTCATGTGGCGTGTATTCGGAGAACTCTCATTCAAAGAAATTGGCGATCTCTACGGGAAAAGTGATAACTGGGCTTGCGTTGCCTACCATCGAGCCAGAAAAATGATACAACGCGGATTGGAGGAAAATGAACATGAAAAATGAGTGTAGTATCGTTCGTGATATTCTGCCCCTGTACCTTGAAAACATGGTCAGCGATGAAACGGGGACATTTGTCAAAGAACATCTCAAAGACTGCCCGGAATGTACCGCGGAGCTTGAAGCATTGAAAGCCGGGTCAAAGATGGAAAAGGTCAGCAATGAAGTGGGGGACAGTTTAGATGCAGAAGTGATGAAGTGCATGAAGGCTGTCCGTAAGAAATTCCGCAAAAAGGCATACTGTGTTGCGGCTGTCATTGCCGGTATTTTTATCACCGTATGCGTACTGCTTCACTTTTTCCCTGTCTATCGCATGATCGACATTGGGCCTATGACAATGGGGAATTATTATAGCGGCGAGCAAATAGCAAAAGCGATCTCCATCGGCTCCGCATCTGACCGCAGAGAAGCACAGGCGGTTTTGCGCCTCGCGGATCAGGCGTTCCATGACGTGGGGCACACAAGCGTTGAAAACGAAGAAAAGTATGGCCTGCTCGCCCGGTACGCAACAGATACGGACAGCTATGGCGATACATCGTTCAATGAACATTCCTTAGAGCTATGGTCTGCCCATCTTGGGCAAGACGAGGGCTATATCTGGGTCTATTACTCGTCTAAAACATTCAATCACGATGGCAGTATCGCTCACGGAAGTCGGGACATTCCCTCCCTTTGGAAAGTAGAAAGAAATGACAGCGGAGAATGGGTGGTCGTTCAAATCTATGAACACCCATGAGCAGGCGGGAGGTCAAATAAGAATGAGCAGACTATACAACTTACCAAACTCCGGCTGTATCAAGCTGATTCCTGCAAGTTATCCCTATTACCGTGTCGGTAGGAGTAATTTATGCTGTTTACAGCGGTAAAACAGCAAGAAAAACAGTTTTTATCAGCAAGAAACACAGTTGAAAAATCCTGTCGCGTTTGGTAGAATTCAATTCCATAATGTAACGCGCGAGAGGGATCGACTATGGAATCGGCTAAACGGAAATATACGCTTTTCACGGCAAAACAGCTCTTGTGGCTTGTGGCGCCCATTGTGATCGAGCAGATTTTTTCCACCTCCTTGGGCTTTTTCGACTCGCTGATGGTGTCCAACATGAACGCCACCCAGGCCGTCAGGAGCAACGCCAGCAACGCCATCGGGAACGTGGACTACATCAACAACCTGATCATCCAGCTTTTCTCCGCCTTTGCCACCGGCGGCGCTATCGTCACCTCCCAGGCCCTGGGCGCGGGGGACAGGGAGCGGGCGAACAAGGTGGCCAAACAGCTCCTTATGCTGGTGATCTGCGTCTCCCTGGGCGTGGGAGGCGTGTGCCTTGTGCTGAACAGGCCGATCCTGAGGCTGTTTTACGGCAATGTGGACGCCTCCACCTTTGCCTATCAGCGGACGTATTTTTATGTAACCGCCGCGTCGTTCCCGTTTATCGGGCTATTCAACGCCTGCGCGGCGCTGCTGCGGGCGCAGAGAAAGAGCTTTTCCACCATGGCCAGCGCGGCCATCAGCTGTGTGGTCAATGTGGGCCTCAACGCCATCTTCCTGTTCGCGCTGAATATGGGCGTTCTGGGCGCGGGGCTTGCCACGCTGTTTTGCAGGGCGATCCCGGCGGTCTTTATGCTGGCGCTTCTGGGCGAAAAGGACAACGCCGTGCGTGTGCGGCTGGCGGAGAGGTTCCGCTTTGACGGGGCGATGATCAGGAGCATTTTGCGGCTGGCCGTACCCAGCGGCGTGGAGACGGCGCTTTTCCAGCTGGGGAAGCTGATGACCAATACCTTCGTCAACGCCGGGGTGTACGCCACGGGGGCTAAGAGCATCACGGGGATCGACGAGGCGGGGGCGCTTGTCCACATCAATATCCAGGCCAACGGGAACGCCATCGCCAACCAGATCAACAACTTCGCCTCGGTGGTGGGCAGCGGCGTGGGGACCTCGTGCCTGACGGTCATCGGGCAATCCGTGGGCGCGGGGGATCAGGATCAGGTCAAATATTACATGAAGCGTATGTTCCTTATCTCCTATGTGGCCAACGGGATCTGCGTGGCGACGATCCTGGCGCTTATGCCGCTTCTGACGCAGCTTTACGGCTACGCCCAGGAGGCCAAGGCGATAGGGAGGCAGTGCCTTTATTTCTGCCTGGTCTTTCAGTTTTTCCTGTACCCGCTGTCCTTCACCGCGCCGTCTATCCTGAAGGCCACCAGCGACGTGAAATATGTGATGATCTGCGCGGTGGTATCTATGTTCACCATGCGGGTGAGCCTGGCGTTCCTGCTGACTACGGACCGGTTCCCCGGGTTGCCGGAGCTGGGCGCGATGGGCTACTGGATCGGCATGTGTTCCGACTGGGTACTGCGCTCCGTCCTCTTCTCGACGCGCCTGCTGTCGGGACGGTGGAAGAAGGCCTCGGGACTCATACGGGAACCGGCCAGGGAGACGGAGCAGGACGGCGAAAAGCGCCTGCGGACGTTGTAAAATTTGAAATAGGTTATCAAGAAGCAGCCCGGGGACGGGCTGCTTCAAAGATTTATTGGGTGAATTGCACAAGCGGGGGGGATATTCTGGGCGTAAATGATAACGGGGGTGTTGTGGAGAATTTCTATCATACTTAGCCTGTCCAAGAACCAATTTAAAGCTCGAACCAGAAGGTGCAACCGGTTTTGTTATCTACGCCAAATCTCGCTCTATGCGCTGTTAGAATTTCCTTTGCGATGGACAGGCCCAGCCCGGAAACGGCGGCTTTGTTTTGCCTCCTGCGGGCGGTGTAATAGCGATCCCAGATATAAGGGAGGTCCTCATCGGCGATACCTTTGCCGTAATCGGTCACCGCAAACCGTGTGGAGCCGCCCCATGCTGTCAGCGACACCTTTATCTTTTTGCTGTCGTCCGTGTGGTTTACGGCGTTGTCGATGAAGTTGTAGATGACCCGTTTTAGCTGCGTCTCGTCCGCTCTCGCCGTAACGCCGTCCGCGATCTCGGTTTCAATGACATAGCCATTCTGCTGGCAGAACGGCGCAAACTGTTCGATTACGTCCCGAACCGCGCGGCTCAGGTCGATGACGCTGTACGCAAGCGGCACTCCGTCCGACTGCATGGCGGAAAAGTCCAGAATCTCGTTGACCAGCGCCGTCAGCCTGTCCGCCTCGCGGGTGATGATGTCCAGATCCTTTTCCCGCTTTTCCTCGTCGCTCCAGGAAATGTCTTTGACCATTTCCGCGTAGCCCTTTATCATGGTGAGGGGCGTCCGCAGATCGTGGGAGACGTTGGCTAAAAATTCCCGCTGGGCGTTTTGGGCCTTTTCCAAACGCAATGCCGTCTCACCCAACGTATCGGACAGCTCGTCCAGCTCCGCGCAGAAGCCGCGTGGAAGTTCCGGGTGGAAGCTGCCGCCGGCGATTGCCTTGGCGGAGTCCGCAATCTGTGCTACCGGCTTTTCAAACCTCTTTGAAATGATCCAGGCAAGGACGAACCCCAAAACCAGAGAAAGAACGGAGACCCATACAAGCTGGAGCCGCAAGATTCGGACAGTGCCGCCCACAGTGCCGAGGGGCATACTGATATAGAGAACATTTCCGTCCGGAAGGACGCTCCCCGTCACATAGGCGGCGTTGTCCTCCGTGATAAAGCCGACGCGGCTTGTGTCGGATTCTTTGAGCTTTGCAATGAGCGATTCATAGCTGTACGGCAGATTGCGCAGCGCGCCCTTTTCCCAGTTCATCACGTCGCCTGAATGATACGGATTGTCCGTCCCTCCTTCTGCCTGCCTCGTGCCTCCGTAAAGACGCCTGTATGCGTCGGCGCTGTAAAGGATATTTCCCTGCATATCTGTCACGAATACAAGAAGGGAGTTCTCGGAGGCGGCTTTGTCGATGACAGCAGTAAAGTCCGTCTCCCCGGCATGGGCCACGATTTCCTTTGCCGCCCTTTCCACGCCGCGGATGGCCATATCGTTATAGAAGCTCTGCAAAAACACCGTCTGCAAGAGCCAGAGCACAAGAAAGATGGCGGCGGCAAAGACCGCGAACCACAGCCACAGCTTTACACCGAAGGACTTACGCTTTTTCATCGAACCGATACCCCGTTCCCCGCAAAGTCACGATACACTTCCGATACGGCCCCAGCTTGCCGCGCAGGAGCTTGATCTGCCAATCCACCGTGCGGTCATCGCCAAAGTAGTCGTAGCCCCACACGTTGTTCAATATGTTCTCCCGCGTCAGGGCGATGCCTTTGTTCTCAATGAGATAGACAAGCAGCTCATACTCCTTGGCGGTCAGCTCCGTCTTTGCACCGTCTACAAAGACCTCATGGGAGAGCATGTCTATGCGCAGACCCTGTATCACGATCTCCTGTTTCGGTTTTCCCGCAGTGTGCCTTGCCAGGACCGCCTTGACCCGCGCCATCAGCTCGCGAGGGGAGAAGGGCTTCACCACATAGTCGTCGATGCCCAATTCAAAGCCCATCAGCTTGTCGTACTCGGTGCCAAGTGCCGACAGCATGATAACGGGCGTCGGCTTTAGCTTGCGAATCTCCTTGCAGGCGGTGAACCCGTCCATCTCCGGCATCATAATGTCGAGGATAATCAGGTCATAGTCGTTCTCGCCGCACAGGCGGACGGCCTCTTTGCCGTTATCCGCCGTATCAATGGTGTGCCCCTCATGCTCAGCGAAACGGGAAATGAGCTCAACGATGTCCCTCTCGTCATCGACAGCCAACAGGTAAGCCATGATTGTCCTCCTGGATAACGCAAAACGCAAACCGCCCCTTGGACGGTTTGCCATTTTGCGAATTTTGCGTTTTGTTACTTATGATAGCTGACGCCGCGCTGTTGGCCGGTCAGATAGCTGTACCCGGACATATCCAGTGTGCTGTCCGCGTCATCACCCTGCCGGTAAGACGCGCCTCTCTGCCGGCCGCCAACGTAGCTGTAAGACGCCGCCGCGTCCTCTGACCAGGGCGTTTCCCCAATGCCGTTTTCAGCTAAAAAAGCGTCCTGTTCATCTTCGGGAAGCTCCTCCGCCTGGGCGTACAGATCGTTGCGATTCGTGCTGTTGCGTTGACCGGTGAGGTAGCTGTACGCGGTTTCCTCTTCGGCCCCGGAGGGGACGTCCGCCACATCCGAATCGTTCCCGGCGGCAAACGCGCTCACACATCCCGCCGACAGCACAAGCGCCGCAGCGACAGCGGACAGTACGATCATTTTCTTCTTCATGGTTTGACCCACCTTTCAAGATTCTGGCCTTCGCCAGTGATCACAGGATAAACCATGAATGAGGAATGCGCGTGGCGGTTATTTGGAATCTGTGTGGAATTTGCAAAGCGGGAAACACAAATGCCATAATGAATTATACATTTTTCCTCTCCGAATTTCAATAACATCACACCTTTATTCTTGACAAAGCTCTGAGAAGTAGATTTCCTCGAACACACCGCCGTCACGCAGGAAATCAGCAATTGTATCATGTCCCCGGCCAGCAGCGCCAGCTCCGCGCCTATGGAGATTCCCCACAGACCGACCTTTTCAAAACCATCCGGCAGACCAGGTTCATTCCAATACGCCAGCGCAAGGATGGTCATGCCGCGGTTACTTTTCTAATACAAAAAAGCTGCTGAATAGATGTCAAGGCGCTCAATGAATTGTTGGCCTCAAAGAAGAATATCTTTCCAGTAGCTTTTCCGCGACAGTTGGGGTATTGTGTGTTTGCCTCACGAGGACGAATCACAAAAGGGGAGAGGGCTGTAAGATGGCAAGCATCAGAAAACGGGGCGGCGGGTACCTGATCATCGTATCCATGGGCTATGACCACAACGGCAAGCGCCGCCCACCCCAACAAAAGACCGTTCACCCGCCGGAGGGGTTGACCCAAAAGCAGACGGACAAGTGGCTACAGGAACAGGCAACGCTGTTCGAGATGACCTGCAAGAACATCACGCCGAAAAGAAATCCAAACACCACATTGGCCGAATACACGGAAATCTGGCTCCGGGACATAGCGCCGACGAAGCTGGCGAAGTCCACCGTCATCCGAGAAAGGCAGGACACGGAGCGCTTCCTCCCCGTCCTCGGCGGGTACAAGCTCACGGAGCTGACGGCAGATCACTTCCGCAAGCTCTACGCGGATATGCGCCGCAAGAAAAACAAAAATACAGGAAAACCGCTCGACCAGGCGACCATCGAGGGTGTCCACGCGTGCTTGTGTGGAATTCTCTCCGACGCCGTGGAGGGCGGTTATCTTGACAGGAACCCGGCGTGGAGGGCCTTCAAATACTCAGGCAAGAAGTTCAAGCGACCCGCCGCAGACGAGGAAACGGCGGCGCAAATCATCACGGCGCTGGGACAGGAGAACATCAAGTACGAGACGTACTTCAAGCTGGTCATCTCCACAGGGATGAGGAGAGGGGAGTGCTGCGGACTCAAGTGGAGCGACTTCGACCGCACTGACCACACCATTCATATCCACCGCAACGTGGTGAAGCTCACGGGCGAGGACATCATCGTGAAGGCGCCGAAAACCGCAGCTGGCGACAGGTACGTCTACTTCTCCGCCGAGATGGAAGCCCTGCTGGAAGATTACCGAAAATACTGCGAGGACGAGGCGGAGCAGTATGAGAAAAGGCAAATCACCGATGACGATTACCTTTTCCGCCGCAAGGGGACGAGCCTCCCGATGACACCCAATTCATTCACATGGAGATTTAAAAATATCCTTCACAAATACAGCTTGCCGGACAACCTTAACGTTCACAGCCTCCGCCACACGGCGGCGAGCTTAATGATTGCTGGCGGCACCGACCCCGCCACCGTCGCCGGCCTCTTGGGCCACTCTCAAATCAGCACGACCCTGGAAATTTACACCCACGCTTTCGACAAAAATAAACGCGCGGCCAGTGAGAAGCTTCAGGAAGCGCTGGAGGTGTGAGATGGACGTACTCAAATTTCTCTTCGGCGGCGACATCCGCCCCTTCGAGCAATCCGGCAGACTTACCCCGGAGGCATCAGAGCTTATGCAAGAGGTGGTGAAACAGGAGGAGCAGCTTCTGTCCCAACTGGACGAAAACACCGCCGAAACCCTCCGCACCTACCAAGCGGGCAAGGATGAGGTAAATTACCTCGTCACACTGAAGCATTTCAAAGACGCTTTCATCCTCGGCGCAAGAATGATAGAATGATGATGGAGATACTCACTGAGCGGTAAAAAAACAGCGGCTGTCTACGGTGCAGGCAGCCGCTGTTGATTTGTTAATAACGTTCTTCGGCAGCTTCAGCTTCGATGGGATAGCGGTACCGGCTCAAAATACTCCCAAAAACCAGGCAAAGGACGATGCCGGAAACGCCTAGCATGAGCATCATCAGGGCCGCGCCGGAGCCGCCGCCGGTTCCAAAGAGGAGGGCCGGAATCCCTGATGCGTGGGTCATCAGAGGCGCACAGACCTTGTCCACCATAAAGCCTCCGAGAAAGGTGCCGATGGGGATGGTGAAAAACTGCAAGGTGTTCCGGCAGGAGAAGACGCGCCCCTGCATCTCGGTGGGGACCGTGGAGCGTATGATCACGTCCATATTGGCGTTCATAAGCGGAATCACAGACCAGCCGGCCAGCTGCGCCAGACACCACCACAGGGGTGTCCGGACAAAGGCGAGGATGAGATTTTCAACTCCCAGCGAGAACAGGATGGAGACGACGATCACGCGGACGCGGTTTTTCGGCGGGGGCAGGAGTGTGGCAAGGACACTCCCCAGAAGTGAGGCGAACCCCGCGCAGGCCGTCACCAGGCCCAGCGCCGCCTCGCCGCCGTTCTCCCGCGAGAGCACATAGGGAGGCAGGACGGCGTCAAAGGCCGAGGCGATCAGATTTACCCCGGCGAGAAACAGGATGAGCCGGAGAATGAGGCTGTTATTCCGAAGGTAGGAAAGCCCGTCCCTGGCGCTTGCCAGGAGTCCCTCTTTATCTGCTCCTTCGGACGGTGCGGCAGGGGAGGGAATGCGGACAACGAATAGGAGCGCCCCGAACGCCGCGAAAAAGGTACACAGATCCACATAGATCACCCCGGATAGACCGGCCAGCGAAAAGAGCGCCGTGGCGAGGATCGGGTGCAGGATGGTGTTGAGAGAGTTGGTGAAGGACTTGAGGCCGCTGACCCGCTGGTAGTGCTCCTTCGGCGTCAGCAACGTCATGGCCACGTCTCCGGCGGGGCTTTGCACCGTGTTCATAAGTCCGTTCAGAGCGTTCAGAACGTAGAGATGCCAGGGTCGCAGAGAGGCTGTTTTCAGCAAAACCAGCACCGCAACAGTACACAGCGCGGCGAAGGCGTCCGAGATCAGCATGGTTTTCCGCTTGTCCCATCTGTCGGAGAGGGCGCCGGCGAAGATGCTCATCAGCACATAGGGCGCGTAGGAGCAAACGGATGCCAGCGCCATTTTCAGCGCCGAGCTGGTGGCCTCATAGAGCCACAGCGTCAGCGCGAAGCCCGTCATGGAGCTTCCCAGCCGCGAGAGGGACTGGGTTGACCAGAGAATGAGGAACGGTTTGAGTTCTTGAATCGTCTTTTTCATTTTGACCTTGCTCCTTTGATTTTATAAGATCAAACCGCAAGGCCGGGGGATGAACGCTGTCAAGTCGTTATCGCTCCACGCAGTATCCCCAAACCTTGCGTGGAGCTGAGACAATCGCCAAAAAAGAGCAGGAGCCGATCGAGAACATTGCAGAACACCTCCAAAATGTGAGAAAACCATGAAAAACGATTGCTTTTCATGGCGTTAGGTACGTCAATTGTGATTTATGTTTAAGCCAGAGGTATTGTCAAATCCACCCTCTTGAGAAAATTGAAGGATCAAATGCGCGGTAGATGTGATGATTTCTCTGTATTTGCTCAATTCCGCCTGGGAAAATCCGCAAACATCCTCCCACTTATACGCCGGAAGCCAGCAAACCGCGCTGTGAAAACCGTCTTTTTCATCAGGTTTTTCAATATAAACCTTCACGCTTTTGTTATCAAGCATCTCAGAGTGGACAATTTCGGTTCCGTCATTCAGCGTAAGAAATGGATACATCATAGAAAAACCCCGCAAAAATGAAGAAAGACCTGCGAAAAAACAATTTCGCAGGTCTTTGGTACGCCCGATGCGATTCGAACGCACGACCTTCAGAGTCGGAGTTATAAGGCCAACATGAAAACCCCTTGAAAAGTGCGGGTTTCCAAAGATTTGAGCGGATTTGAAAAACCTTTTGAAAACCTCCAAACCCGTTGCGGCGCAAGGGGAGAGGGGCGTTTTT
>CANPWM010000022.1 GCA_947584295.1 uncultured Oscillospiraceae bacterium
CGCCACTCCGCTTAATTCCTTTTTCCTACGCAGGGAGCTCTTCTTTTCCCTGTCCACTTGTCCTGGGGCAGTTCAGAGTTGACTGAGCTATTTAATAAAAATATAGACATATTAGAGAAGATGTCTTTCATTAGTATAGGCGAGAAGACGATTGAAGTCACGTCAGTATTTAGAAACTATTACTATAGTCAAATTGCGCCTGATGAGAAGGCCATATTTCAAGAATGTGCTTTAAATTATTATATTGATCTGCATGAGGAATTAGCAGCAGAACATAAGTTCAGCGCGATAGTTTACGCAGAGATAGCGTATCATTTGACTTCTTTGAATCGAATCAAAGAGCTTGTTAAGTATTTGCCCGGAAACTATAATACTATGAAGATATTGGCCAAAACTATTTACCAACGCGATAGAAATTACAATATGGCATTGCAACTTTATTTGATGCTCAATAGTGTGTATTCTGACGACACCGAAATACTGTCATACCTTGGCCGTTGCTATGCACGGATGGGGAAATGGGACTCTGTCAGAGAATTTTTTGAAAAAGCGATTTCTTCTGCCCAGAGAAAGAAGGAGGATACATGGTATCTTTATCGAGATTGGGGTCACCTCAATGTTCGCTACTATATGGATGGTGAAGCAGATACTAATTTTGAACAAGCAAGGAAGCTTCTAAGGCAAGAAACTGGTCATGATGATGACCCTGGAATCTTAGCAGCCGAAGGTTTTATGATGGAGCGTAACCATAATATACCTGAGGCGATAGCAAAATATGAGGCTGCCCTTCAATTGAATAGCAGGCATGAGTTCACAATCCAGAATTATGCGAATCTTCTCCGTAGACTTGGCGATGAGAAAGGCGCCAAAGAGCTAGAGATGAATCTCATTAATGATGATTTTGCAGGGCTTGGAGATCGCACAGATGACTTTTATTCCGGCTTTGATATTATATTCGATGATGATACAGATGATGATTAAGAATCGGCTGGTGATGACGCTCTCCAGAATAATCTTTTTGGGGTAAGTATCGTCGTGTGTCTGCCTGAAAGATTTTGAAGGCAGGAATTATTTATAAATTATGTAAGAATATTCTGACTATATAAGCCAGAGTTGCAAATGCTTCTCCGGCATTTAGATCTTGGACAGAGGAACAATGGATGCCTGATGGAATCCCAGAGCGTTTTGAGCGAAGCAGAGCGCTAGTTGGGACCCATAGTTTATGTTTGCTTGTCTAGTGTATAGCCAGTATACTTGGATAATGAATTATTGCAGTCTACTATTTGGATAATCTCAATTAATTAGTTCGGACTTAAGAAACTCAAGAGCCTTGGAGTAGTGTATTATACAATGGTAATAATACCGGCCAGACAACACCACCAGATTGACGTATTGCTTCAAACTGGGTATAATACCCATATATTGAGAGGTGTCAATTTTATTTGTTCTGTGGAAGAATTGAGGAGGCGGATATCGCCTATGGCCTAGAATACGGCCTGCGGGATGTCTATCGGTTCAGATTCTATGTCCATAGCGTGGCCAGAGAGCAGAGCGATGTGGGTATTCTCATCGACTGCACTGGTGCCAAATTGGCGGCATGTTCAAGATGGGCGAGCCGTAAGAGAACCTGCGCGCCAACATCGGCACGGAAGTTGACCTTGTGACCATGCAGACCTTGGAACAGTCCAGTACCCACCAGCCACTCGTCACTGTTTATCGAGAATAGCCGCTGCGAGTCGCTGCGCATCATATCAGCCGCATCCTTCTGCATGGCTACTGCGTATCGACACTCACTGTGAGGGCATAGAGTTATTCAATGACCGCTTTGGCAGGAATTTTGATGCGTTCACTTTGGAGCGGTCCTCTTTCAGCGCGGTCTCCGTGTGCGTTCTTTATGTTTGGGAACTGTCCAACGGCCTGCCCGACGAATTTCTGGAGGCCACAAAGGATCAGTTTCCCTGGGGGATGATTTGCGGGGTGTGAAACTGGCTGGCCCACTCCTATGCGGAAGAAGATAAAAGGATTCTGTAGGAGACGGCCCGTAACGACATCCCCAAGGTCCTGGCTTTCTGTGAACAGGAGCTGAGCAGTTCTCAAAGGTAAAACCATGAAAACCCTTTGCCGGTTATATGCAAACACTTGATCACTGGGTCTGTTTCAAATCCGATAATTCCGTTTGGACTATTGCCGGAGCAAAGTCCGTTTGCTCCGGCGATTTTCGTACCCAATACATAGTTATGCATAAGAGGAGAGAAAGAAATGTTATACGTCAACAATACCCACGAAGACTGGATACGTCTGTATGATGAATGCGTCCGACTTGGCGTTGTAGACACGGAGATCGAGGTCACCATTGGAGCGGGAGCCGATGAATCATATGACATCACCAACCTCCGCTATCTGTTCCCGCTTGCCGCCTGGCTTTATGACAAGGGGATCATCTCAACTGATGAGGGCAAGCGACTGTATATAAACATTATACCAGCAGGAAAAAAGAAGAAGGATGTTGCAAAGAACAATAAGAAGGCCCCGGAAAACGCAGGGCCGGAGCCATATGACGACTATGCACGGGTAAGAGCCTTTTTGGCGAACGCAGTTACTATTTCCTACATTGACTTTCGGTTCGATTCGCAGCATCCTTTTCAATATCATTTTGCTGAGTTAAATCATAGCAGAGTCTATTATGGCAATCTACCACCCATCTTTATAGCGGAGGATGGGGCCGCAACGTCGGGAGCCTTTGATTACAGATACTTAGGTGAGAATTTTGATTGCAGAGAAAAGAGAAGTAAAAGTGATTTTCCTACGCAGTTAGAACGCTGCCATGAGACGCTGTTCAATAGGATATCCGACTTGGCGAAGGAACGCACGAATGATGCTGAGCCAGAAAAACTGGACAAAATGCTTCTTCGCCCTTATATAAAGCGAGTAGAGGAGCTTTTGCCGGAGATGGACGCTCTCTCCCAGATCATCTGGATGTACTTGCTGAGAGAGCTGATCGAAAGCAAGGAGATAATGCTCGGAGAAAAAGGCAACCGGGACGACCGCAAAGTGTCTGCACCCTTGTTTGATAAAAGCCGTATCGACGCCGTCTCCTATGGACAGGCGATCTATCAGCTTGTTGAAAACGCGTGCATCCACTCGGAACAACACCGGGCCTGGTTTGGGATGCGGATACACAGGGCCGGCCGCGGACGACCTATGTCAGAACTCATGGAAGAGGCGGAAACGCGGGAACGCCTCTACAGAAAATACGGGCCGTGTTTTAGAAATCAATGGTACAGCTGCATATTTAACGCAGATGATAGTCGGTTGTTTTTTGAGTTTTATGTACTCAACGGCGTGTTTGACGGCGTGGGCATGGTGGAACACTATAACAACTCCTGCAAAGAATCGAATAAGCAGCCGGTCTCGTCACTTGCCGAGCTTTTTAACCTGACGGCAACTGATGACGAAGAAGATAAAGAGCAACATATCCAAGATATTACGGTACACTACGGTCTACCGCTTTTGCGGCGGATCGTCACGGTCAACCACGGATATTTGATGGGCAGCACGCCTGGGACCATTCACAGCGGCGAAGATTATAACAGCGAAGATAAAAACGATGAAGGCCAGGGGAAGACGCAGATCCCAGGTTTTGCGAAGGAAGAAGATATATGCAGGAATTATTACGCAGGATATCAAGTCAAAGAGAAGGGAGGAAAACTCCCTGTTCGAACATACTTTACGGAGTTTTCTGCTATAATGCCGATCCATCACCAGTGGGAGAATACAGGTACAAATCATATATCGCTGCCGGAGGGGAAAAGCATTTTCGGGGATATGATGCCCGAAGCCAGAAAATACGTGCTTTGCTGCCGCTGCGGTCTTCTCCTGGCAGGCGTCGCGAAGCAACAGAATAAAATAGAGGATACCAAAGCGTATCGAGAAGTATTAAATGCAGCTTTGCCCATCAGCGCGAAACATGAACTGGACGACGCCATTATTTTGCTGGAGATACAGTCTTTGTCCCTTTATCAAATGGAGATCCTCTCCAAAGCGCTGTTTGCATGGATCAAGGAAGCAAAAGATGCGGGTATGACTGCGCCGCTTATCGCGTTGATCACGTCGTCGTATATCCAAACGCACGAGATGCTGCGTCTGTTCTCTATATTCTACTTAAAGGGAAAGGAAGACATGCGCGGGGTACAGATCGCCTTTTGTGAGCACGACGCCGATGATATATTCAGGGTCAAATTTATTCTGGCTGGTGATGACCTTGGGAGCGCCTATGAGGCGGCGAAAATATATGCCTATCACCATGCGGCGGAGGCCCGCGACTTCCTGGACCTGCTGGGCTATTTGACGGAGGAGCCGGAGGACAGAGATGAGAAAAGAAACGGGAAAAACCTGCCGGCTCTGTACCCCTTTGATCTGTTTCTGCCGAGTGCGTGGCAAGAGGAAGAAAAGCGATATGAATTGCCAATCGACCCCTGGCGGGACAGTTGGTTCCTTTCCTATGTAAAGGGACGGCTGAATAAGGATATGCGCTGCAGCGGCAACGGCTGCATGTTGGACGACATCCATGTCCGTCTGGGTTCCAAGATACATTTGGACCGCTTTTTTGAGGGGGAGATGCTGTTCCACGACAGCGGCGACGTCCTCCGGTTTGCTTATTTACTGACATGGGATATCCTCTATGTCAGCCGTTATCCGACAGGAGGAAAAGTGTTACTGCTGGGCTATGAGGAATATTCCACATCCTTGATACTGCAAATGCAGCATTGGCTGGAGCAGCAAACCAATATCGACGCGGTCTATACGGCCACCGTCTATGATGACGAGGAGGACCCGGGACAGGTCGCCGTCAGAAGCGGCTTTGACGAGAGGACAACGACACTGACCGGCATCCAGCCCGTCATTGTGATGCCGGTGGGAACGACGCTGTCCACCGTTTATAAGATACGAAACACTGTGAACCGGCGGCTTGGCCAGGTATTCACAAATAACGATTCTGATCGGCTCGGGCGCTATTGCCTGATCCTGATCAACCATGACCTTTTCTCTTCCGATGACCTGTCTGGCGTTTCTAAGCGCTATTGGAAAGGGAAAGTGCCGGAAGAATCGATCGTAGAGCTGCAGGAAGAGATGCCCACACAGCGATCTAATGGGATAAAAGTGAAATATTTGCTGCCGGCGGACGCGCGGTGGATTGAGCCGGAGGGATGCAACATCTGCGCCCACAGCGACAGCGCCCCCATGGGCACACACCAGGCAGGAACGATGCCCGGCGCGATCTTCTCCATGTGGGGCGCCCGCGGCGGCCGCTTTCATGAACTCTTCCCCGGTGGTGCGCGAAGGAATAAATCAGAGCAGAAATTAAACGATATGCATATCAGAGAAAACCGCAACCGCATCAGTCAGCTGTTCGGTTCCCTGCGTTACTCGCATGTGTATGACGAGAACAATCATTTTCAGTTCTATATTGATTTCGGGTCATTCTATCGTCGGAACCGGGAGAGTATAGATAACGCGATCCGCACATGGAGTGTGCCGGCGGATGATTTTCACATCATCGTCTCTCCACTTCAGATTAAAAATTCTCCCTTCCTGAAATCAGTTATAGATTATGTGTTTCACGGCAATGTCCGTGTGTTGCATTTGGATATAAAAAATGCCTATCGCGAAGAGATCAGAACAAGATTCAACTATATCGCTTTTGAATTTAAACAGGTGTGTCAGACATCTCCCAAGACGCATCTGCGCATCCATTTCGTGGATACGACAGTTGTCACCGGCAGCATCCTCAACCGGGCAAAAATCTTTGTACAAATGCTCATCCACCAGGCAGGATGCGATGAGAGCCGGATAGAGCTTTTTGATAAGCTGTTTCTGCTTGTCAACAGGAGCGCCTACGATACGCTCAGGGCATTTGTCAAGCGACCGGAGAGCGATTTGAAGACATACATTGTGCTTGCGGTCCCGTCCTATAATACAGAGCGGGATACATGCCCAGCGTGTCGTTTGGTCAACAAATATGAACTGCTATATAAGCGGTCCGCCACGGAGCTTCTCGGCAATGAATTTGAACGTCTGGCAAATAAACATATGAAAAGAAGTCCGGAAGAGTATGACCAGTGGTTCAAAGCAAAGGTGCTTGGAAGTCACTCGTACTTCAACTGGCTTCAGCAGTGGCTGTGCGTGAACGTTTCCGATAAAGAAAACCGCATTTTCCACTATATTACCCTGAAAGACGATATAGCAGGAAACAAGAATACGGACAACACTCGCCAACGCGAGGATGAGGAAGACTATCAAAAAGCGGAAAAAGTCCGTGAAATGCTCCGTGCTTATACGGACAGCATCCTTGCAGAATTGAAAAAGTCTCCATCGACGGACAAATCAGATGAGAAAACCGACACAGCGGTAAGGGCTGTCCAGTTGACGGATGGACCGGGCGATCAAAGGCAGCATATCCTTGAAAGGTGGGCGGAGACCAGTCTGAAAGACGCCATCGAGTTTGCCGCTGGAAATGGGTGCACTACCGAGGAGATCAAGGATTTTTCTGAAAACGCTTACTATCTAATCAATAAACATCTGGTTGGGAGCCAGGCCTATATGCGACTGTACGCCTTACAGCGTTCCCACGAGAGTCTGAATGAAAAGACCGGGGCTGGAAATGTCCACTCCGGCCGAGAGCAGATCGATGCGGCATATTCCGTCATGCTTGAACTGATCGCTGACGCCGTGATCGATCCAAACAGTAGAATAGCAGGTCGGCCCGCATACCGCGTGGCTGTGCTTGGACATAACGTGGAGTGGCTCATCTCCTTTGTTAAGATCCTGTCCCGTGAGCAGATAGCAAAATACTATGATTATCGACAAGCGATCCTGCGGATCATGGGAGAGCTCATCGAACTGTTGGACATCCGCAGTGAGAGGATCGGACGGGAGAAGAGCGAGGAAAAACTGCAATTGGTGTTGACCAAACTGCGGTCGGGAAAGAAGGAGGACGCGGCCCATTGGGAGCCGATCATCCGAACCCTCCAAATGATTCGCCCCAAAAAAGCGGAAGACTATCGGCCCATCTTTGCGCAATGGGAGTATCAGCTGACAATGATCGTGCTGTACCGCGCCGCCGACCTGCAAATGCATTTTATGACGGACGCCGGAGAAAACGCTGCCGTAATACGCCGGTACTACCGCCTGGTGGACCGTTTTTTTGAGAGCGTGCTGAAAGGGCAGCCGACTCCGGAGGGAGAGCAGAAAGAAATGACGGCGGTCACGCTGAAGCGGATGACCTTCGCACCGCCACCAGTGAGAGAGGTCGTACTGCGGTACCTGAAAACACTGAAGCTGGCCGTTATGGCGGGGGATGATGACATTCCCTGCATGAACCTTATCAAAGTCGTGGAGAATCTCAACGAGGCGGCCCAGGCGTGCCGGCCAGGACAAGATGACGCGGTAAGGAAAACGGAGCTTCAGTGCGCCAGATATATCTACGTTGAGAATATCCGTATGATATATTCCGGCATGCGAGATCTGGAAGAGAGCATCTCCAAGAGCAAGCTGGACAGCATAGATGACCAATTCCGACCGGGAGAAAAATTCAACGAAAAGACCAGGGCGGTTTTTGATTTGGTTCAGAGTCGTTTGGAGCAATGTTACCGCAATTTGGACGGGCTTGCAAAGGAACAGGACGTACTGTACCAGAACGTGTTGGGTAATTTTTGCCGTTTCTGGCATAGCAGCACGAAAACGCCGCCGGTCTCCAACTGCGGGAAGGATCATGCCTCATCCGCCAAGCATATCTCCTATATGCTGCAATATTTCAGGCGCATCAATGGGCTGATCAGCTTTTATGCACAGGGCGGAGATGTTGATGATTTGCCGTACATATACGAGGAACTTTGCCGTATTATATGCGGCATTGCGAGCGCCCGTATGTGCTATATCGCCGCCAGGGTCGACAAGAATATCCCCCAAATCTTTACCCAGTCCGGTTTCTATGGGAAATATATGCTGGATAGTAAGATCGTGACCCCAGCAAAGATGGATGTTATCGTTCAATCTGCGGAAGAGGCATGGGACGATAAGCCAACTCTTCGCGGCAAGCAGCATGAAGAGGATATATTTGGCTGGAAAGAGGATTTCGATGTAGAGAACGTGATAGACGGGGCTGCCTGTCTCAAAGCCGCCAACGGCGGGACAGAGAGGTTTCTGGTCATCCGAATGTCACCTCATAATATACACGCGGAAAATGAGCGCTTTTACCTTGTCCTGCAGATGGAGGATGAGAAGCAGCGGGAGAAGGCGAACGAGGAGGAGCATGGCGCGTCCAAAACGCTGCAGCTCGTGCGGGATATCCTGTTTATGCGGCGGCGGTTGCAGGAGGTCTTGTCCAGAGATTATACAACGCTGCTGAACTATCGATTCGACTGCTCCTATATTCGACCGTTCTCTTACAGTGCGTCGGCAAAACGGTCAGCAAAGTTACCAGGCATACTGCATATATCCGATCTGCACATTCATGAGGACATCACAACGCTTCAGGCCAGCTCTTGCAGTTCGATCGTCAGTAAGGCAACAAGCATCCTGAACAAAATAGATGATAAACTGAAAGAGTTTGGAGCCGTTGACCTGCTGGCTATCACCGGAGACATTGTGGACGGTAGGGATGCCAACGCGCCGCAAATGGAAGCCAATTACGGCTATGCCGAAAAGTTCATCAATATGCTCGTCCGTCTGCTTTGGGCGGATGATGAGGATTATTTGCCTCACGATTGGAGAAGGCGCGTCATGATCACAACGGGAAATCATGATTACGCAGCCATGAACCAGTTCAAAGCAACGGTACAGCGGCGAACCCTGGCTTCCGGAACACCCTTGGAAACCGAGAGTGGGACGATGTCCAAGTTCACCTATTTCATTGATTTTCTGATTCGTTTCCTGGACCCGCCCATTGACGTGCTGCTCCGAAACGACCTGAACGAGATACGTAGCTATCGCAAGTTGGACGTGGACGTGTTGCTTCTGAACTGTTCGGGTATGGCACTGCCGCGCAGGACAAACAAAATGGCTGTCAACGTCAGGATCGTAAGTAAAATGCTCAAACACTCAATTTGGTACGATGATGAAAAGCGCTTCCGCCTCTGTCTGGCCCATTACGCGCCAAACTATGATTTGTCTTATCTGATGGATGAATATGACCCCCTGCCCGGCTGGACCTGGCCCGGACAGAACTCGACCAACACAACTGTGAACGATTTGGTGAGCCATTTTGAGGCTGCAATCCAGGAAACTCATGATGACCTCTACCGAAGTAAAACGGTGAATACGACGACCGGCGGATTGGGTGCTCAAAATAAGAGGCCATTGACTCGGTCAGCGCCAACCCAAGAACAGCAAATATTCATAGCTGAGTTTCAGTGTATGGAGACGGCGCTCAAGGATATGTGGAGCGGCGCATTAAGACCGAGCGGCAGGGCAGGCCAGTTTTATAACAGTCTGACGCAGGGTACAAATCCGGTAGATGCGGCCCGTAAAATACATAAGAATGAGTTATATCAAAAGATGAAAGATTATTATAACTGGCTTCTTGATGTGGGATGTTTGAATCAGGAACAAGTGGCGCAGCTGGCATCTGAGGTGAATGATTGCATAGTCATGAGCGAGTATGACAAGCAGTGTTTTCAGAAAGTCAAAATAGCTGCTGGGAGGCTGGATCTGTATCTTGCCGGTCACATTCATGAGGATAGGTACAATAAAGCAGAAAATGTTCTTGTGGCTGACAAGCTTTTCAGAGACGACAGCTTAGATGCTCATGGATACCTTGTAAAGCTATTACCGGGATCACATCCGGGTGGTAACCAAGACTATTGTCTTATGTCTTTGTACTGATGTATATTTCTGCTCAGGGACAGGACGGCTAAATGTAGTATATTTTGCTGTGTGCTCGCCTGCAACTTCTTGATAGAAACAGGGAGCGCTGTGAAAAAGAGTATCAGTCGCATGTACAATTAACCGTTCTTCTTGATATAATAAGATTGGCGGGGGCCTTCACGACCTCCCGCCGATCCTCTTTTATACCCCTGAGTTCCGTCGATGGCGAGGCCGGCTAAGATATCATCTATAAGCGCTTTACTCTTTGCGTCCGAAATGTTTCCGGTTTTTGCGTAAATACACACGGAAAGCTCAACACCGTCCTCGATAGAGAAACGATATTCCAGGCGCTCATCGCAGTAAGTGCTGTACATGACCTGGTGCCCGGAGAGGCCATTGAACGAAACGGGAGAGATCACGCTCAGAGCATTGATCCCGGTCTCAGGATCGAACAGTTCCTACAGTTCTTCCGCATTCCCGTGGCAGCCCTCTTCGATCTCCCACACCACTTGGTGCTGTTTGTCTGGCGTATATGTGTTTAAGCCGTACTAGACTACATTCTCTGGCTCGGTTTCCAGCCAAAAGCCATCCGGTAGGGTGAATGATACCCCAAATGCATGAAAACGCCCGTCTTTGAATAAAAGCATGTTTTTCTTCCCTTTCTAATTCTTTAATACATACTCTGATGCTTCACATTTGTGTATGTATGTGCTGTTTTGGTTTATACTATGCCGAAATGGATTAGTAAAGGGCAGGGTGTTTATGATTGATAAAAGATTCGGGAAACGTGTAAAGGCATGCAGAGAACAGCTTGGACTAACGCAGGAGCAGCTCGCAGAGAAGATTGGTCTCACACCGAATTACATCTCCACGGTTGAGCGGGGTACGGCATTCCTGCGCTATGACAAGCTGATAGCAATCATCAACGGCTTGGAGGTTTCTGCAGACGCGCTGTTCTGTGACGTTGTGGAGCATGGGACAGAGTATAAGGCATCACAGCTATCCCGGCTCCTTGAAGGAGTCTCCAGCGAGGAACAGCATCGCATTCTTGAGATGGTGGAGCTGATGGTGAAGCAGGCGAGAGGGTCCTTGGCGGGATAAGGAAATTAGTCGACTCTCTATATCTTGACTTGAACTGCATTCTGTTATATTTACTATTTGCTTGAAATCTGCATAAGGGTCGCATATCTGAAACATTGGTCGCCGTAGAGGTGGAGCTTTGCTGCGGCCAGCTTTTTTAATAGAGCACGCCCTGCCGTTCATTGGTATTGTGCTTATCTGCTCAAAACTAGGTTGCAAATCAACAACGCCACCAGGCCCTCCATTGGGGCGCCTAGTGGCGTTGTTCTATTATCCTGTGGTGCGTCTTTCCACGAACCAGCGGCCGATGACGTTGCCCGTCAGGTTGGTGCTTCTCTCGAAGAAGACCCAGTACCCTTATGGTGTATCGATCACCCTGGCCGCCCACACGGGATGCAGCTTGTCGGATGTCCACGACCATATCGATCACATACCGGGTGCCGTCCTCCCATGTGATCACCTTGTGGAGTATCCGCCCTTTAGGATCGTGGTCAACGAGCACTCCTACATATACTTTCTGGCTCATTCTGTAATAACCTCCTAGTGGTGGCTACAGGAAGCAATAAATATGGGGAAAGCGATGTAAACGATTGGACCGACATCATAGAAATATCTGCCGGAAATGGCATTACAGCTGGTCTGCGGTCTGACGGGACAGTAGTTGCTGTCGGGAATAATATCGAGGGAAAATGTGATGTGGACAGTTGGGAAGATATCACAGCAATCTCCTTGGGCGACTTTCATACAGTAGGCTTGCGTTTTGATGGGAAGGTTGTGACTGCGGGGGATAATTCCTTTGGCCAATGTGATGTGAGTGATTGGCATGATGTAGCGGCTGTTTCCGCAAATTTCCTCCATACAGTCGGCCTCCATACTGATGGCACGGTTATGGCTGTTGGAGAGAATTATTATGGACAATGTGATGTGGAGAGCTGGTCTGATATTACCACGGTTTCTGCTGGCCGTTATCATACGGTAGGGCTGTGCGCAGATGGTACGGTGATGGCTACGGAGAGGAACGATTATGGCGAATGCGATGTAGAAAACTGGACAGATATTGTGGCAATCTCTGCCGGAAGTTTTTACACATTGGGTCTGCGGTCCGACGGTACGGTAGTGGTCACAGGAAATAATGAATATGGCCAGCGTGAGGTAGGCGGTTGGACAGATATAATGGCGGTCTCTGTCAGTAGTTTTTACACAGTTGGCCTGTGTTCCGTAGGCACGGTAGAAACAGTAGGCGGCTTTAGCGACTGGTCAAATATCAAGTTGCCGTGAGGAAATTGAATATCAGTCCAAAAACTCTTGTTCAATTACATCTTTGAGTTGGCCGTATACCTTACTGGGATATAGCTCTTAGTTATGATCCAATGGCGCACATACATGGTCAGACGACCATGTATGTGCGCTCTGCGAGGCACAGCCCAGACACCTGAATGTCTGGTCTGTTTTGTGTCGCTGCTGCTCCAATCAAGGGGCGGTCCCCTTGCGACGCTTGCGCGTCTATCCCCTTGCTGTCTGCTGTAAGACCTGTTTATCGAAATATGCAAAAGTGATTGTCAAACGGCCGCAAAACTGGTACACTGTTACTGTATTCAAACGTGAAATGCTTACAGAAATTGTGAGGTGTGACAGATGGCTTTGCTCAATCTTTCGGATGAAGAAAAGATCGTTCGTATCTCAAAGGATTTTCTTCAGGCGCGGATAACACGTCTGGAGCAATATGACAGCCCCATCGACTTTCTGACCTTCTTCGACCCGGACTCGCAGCAGTTTCGTCATCTTCAGTATATGTCCGACCGCATCGAACTGGAGGCCGGCCTTCGCAGAGCCAACAATGCGCAGGTCATGAAAAGTGAGCACCACCTAAAACATCACCTAGTGGGTATCAGCGGAGACTATGCGGAGATCACGTTCTTTGAGAGGTATGAGTATGTCCTGAAGCCAGTACCAGAGTTCAAGACCTCCGAGACAACGAGATATGAAATGGCTCTGAGCAGGGTAAACGGGACCTGGCTTCTGTCGGACATCATCACCGACAGCGATTTTGACGATGCCTTCCGTGATACAGACGTTGACGTCAAGACGTTTCTCGACTCTAATCTCAAGCGCAAAAAAAGCGTTCCCCCTACAGAGTATCTAGGGCCCGACATGGCCGATATGTTCCCGGTCTTTACGCCCTACAATATCGAAAAGGCCGTGGCTTATGCAGAAAAATACGCGCTGTCATATAATCCGCTCTTCTACAGCTATAAGGGGCTGGGCGGTGATTGCCAGAACTTTGCTTCGCAGTGCGTATGGGCGGGCCTCGGGGGAGAGAATACCGCCACGGCGGTCAACCTCAAGATGCCCCCTATGGTGCGAAGCGGTCCCCGGGCATGGTATCAGAACAATACGACCGACCATGACCCCTATGGCCGCTGGATAGCCGTCCAGCCGTTCTCCGCCTATATACTCTCCGGCCAAGTGGGGGACCTAGGACCGGTGGGCACGGTCACAAACGGTCTGGCAAACGCTGCTACGGGGGACTTGATCGCGATCTCTGACGGCAAACGTTGGTTCCATATCTATGTAGTTGTCGCGCACACAGGCGTCCAGGGTATGCGCACGACAAAGGATCTCTGGGTCTCGGCCCATACTACGGATCGGAACAGACAATGGCTCGCGACGCTGATCACAGATGCGCTGCCTGTCCGCACGATACATATCATCGGCGGTGTGAATAACGCGGGTTCCGGCCCATTGTCTGCTCCCGGGGGTATAGGCCTTCTTGGAGTAGACGAAGCATCGGCAGAAATTCCCCGTATAGATAAATAAGAACACTTTACTTGGTACTGTTTAATCTCTACTTACAACATATAAAGAGGGAGGTATTTGTATGAAAGCGATTGCCACTAATCTGTGTAACAACATCCTGGAACGCGGTAGGCACGATAGTATTCGCATCACCCCAATGAAGTTGCAGAAGTTGCTGTACTATATCTGCCGTGATTACGTTATCGAAACGGGTCAAATGCCAATAGCAGAGCAATTTCAAGTATGGCAATATGGACCGGTATTAGAATCTGTGTATGGAGAATTCAAAGATTTTGGCGCACGCCCTATCACATCCTTCGCCAAGAATGCAAGCGGACGGTCATATATGGTCAGCGAAGATAAAAATCCAATCTTAGCAAGGAGCATTGATATCGTCTGGGCAAGACATAAAGACAAATCTGGCATTACCCTTTCCAGAATGACGCATCAAACCGGTTCCGGGTGGATGACCGCTTTTCTTGATGGCCGGGACACCATTACAGAGGAGGATATGAAAAATGATACAACAGGAAGATAATATAGAGCGCAAGCAGGACAAAAACAAGACCGCAGAAAATGCCCCCTTGCAGGGCCTCCCAGTGATCGAAGAGGAAGAGGATAGACCATTTCCAACTGACGGCAAGGTGGTCGACAGCGAACTAGATGCGACCGAAGATGTTGACAACGCATTTAAACAGCGTAAATTTCTGACCGGCACCGCTGTCCTGTTTGTCGCAATGGGCCTTATGTGCTTGTTTGTCGTCATGGATGTTGTTTTCTCTCTCAATGGGAATGCAGAACGAACTCTGATAAATAGTGCATTTGAGGCCTTCAAGTTGATTGCTATGACCGTTCTTGGCTATCTGTTCGGTTCATCAAATATGAATCAACAATAGAGACGATATCGCGGATGGCTATGACCATACCGCCACTGGATCGGATGGGATAATGGACTATCGGGTTATATCCACTTTTCCTGTTATTTCCAGCACTGCCTCCCATCCCACTACTTATTCAGTTGTTGATATGCGCTCTCGGGTATCACCCACATCCGATGCGACAGTTGTCTTTGAGTTTATCCAGGGCAAGGACTGCATTGAGAAAACTGCCGCCTAGGCCAAGAGCGACAGCAAGTCCATTGGAAGTAGGCAATGAAGTATATGTCACGAATCTATGGGAGACGCTGACTTACAATGTCATGTCCATCAGGGTCATAGGACCCGACGACATTAACGAAATTCTTATCCAGCCGGAGTAGGATATGCTGACGCTGCTGACCTGTCACCCCTACGCCTCCGGGGGTAAATACAGATATGTGGTCTACTGTGACCGCGTAGCCAGCTGAAAAAAGCAAGGGCATCGATTAGAGGCCCTTGCGTCATGTCATACCGTTACACATGGGAGCAGAATGTAATAACTGCATCTTGGAGGCAACTTAGGCCCACCAAGATGTCTGTCAAAAGATAACTCCATGGAATAACATGCCGCAAAAAGCCAACGCAGTTTTTCAATTTTGCGATTTAGAACCGCAAAATTATTTGCATCTAAAGGATTTTGTGGTATAATATCTTTAGATGGAGGTGATCGTCTTGGTTTACAGACCTATGTATGTAGATAGGATCATGGCCTATGTGGACACGCCCTTTGTGAAGGTGTTGACAGGTGTTCGTCGCTGTGGGAAGTCCACCATATTGAAAATGATTATGGAAAAACTACGGGTGGAAGGGAATATCCCTGACGACCGGATCATAAGCCGCCGTTATGATTCGATGGAATATGCGGATATGACGGCAAAACAGATGTATGCCGAACTGAAGCAACTCCTATCCCCCACCGGCAGAACGTATTTGTTTCTTGATGAGGTGCAGGAGATCAATGGCTGGGAAAGGGTCGTCAATTCACTTGCCTCAGATCATAATGTGGATCTATATGTGACAGGCTCCAACTCCCGCATGATGTCCTCAGAGATATCTACATATCTGACAGGCAGATATGTCACTTTTCGCATCTACACGCTCTCATTTGCTGAGTACCTGAAGTTCAAGGAAATATACAGCTCTGTAGCGGACCCAAGGACAGAACTGGCGGAATATGTTCGCTTGGGCGGATTCCCAGCAACGCATCTGCGGAAGTATTCTCAGGATGAAATATATACCATCGTGCGGGATATATACAATTCTACCATTTTTGCCGACATTGTGCGGCGCAATCAGGTAAGAAAGATCGACCAGCTGGAGCGGGTTGTCAAATTCACATTCAACAATGTAGGCAATACTTTTTCCGCGAAGTCTATCTCGGATTACTTGAAATCAGAGAACCGGAAAATCGACAACGAGACCGTGTATAGCTATCTGGAAAAGCTGGAGAAAGCGTATTTGCTTCACCGCTGTTCCAGGTACGACATACAAGGCAAGGAACTGCTGAAAACGCAGGAGAAATTTTATCTTGCGGATACGTCCTTGAGATACAGTGTTTTAGGCTACAATGCCGATACAGTCGCTGCGAGCCTTGAGAACATTGTCTACTTGGAACTCTGCCGCAGAGGTTACACTGTCCATATTGGGAAAACCAATGATGGAGAGATAGATTTCATAGGCACAAGGCCGAATGAAAAGCTCTATGCTCAGGTCACCCAGGAGGTCCGTTCCGAGAAAGTTGAAAAACGTGAATATCATCGCCTGCTTGAAATACATGACAACTATCCCAAATATGTATTAAGGGCGGATGAGTTTGCAGGAGGAAACTACGAGGGCATAAAAACGATGCATATAGCCGATTTTCTTCTCAGTTCGGAGTATTAACTTACTACTGGGTAGTGTAGAATATAGTGCTCAAATAAGAGACGTAGTTTGCAGTCTCTGGTAGAATGAAGTTGCAGCACACCATTCTTGAAAGGAGAAAGCAAACCATGTCCGAGAAGATCGCTACATCTGAACAAGGAAGTAATCAACGGCCAGATCAAAGAATTGCCGAGAGTGTGAAAGAAACGCTCAGCGAGCTACTAGAGGCAGAAGCTGAGAAGCTGACACAGGCGATCCGTAGCGAGCGGAACAGAGCCCGCCTGGCAACTATGATAGAAACCTTACCACGACCTCTGGCAACGTCACGCTGCATGTGCCACACCTGAAGGGCGTTTCATTCGAGATGGCCATCATAGAGTGGTACCGCCGCGGGAGAGCAGCGTAGAGGAATCTCTCATAGAGATGTACGTGGCAGGCGTCTCTGTACGCCGGGTGGAGGATGATATAACGGAAGCTCTCTGGGGGACGAAAGTCTCACTGTCCACGAACAGCGAGTTAAACAAGAAAGTGAGAACGTAGCCATTCTGGTCGCGATCGCAGTCATCGAAGACGGTTACCGTGAAGTCCTGGGCGCCGCCGAGGGGATGAAAGAGGACAAATCTAGCTGGGTGAGCTTCTTCCAGTGGCTCCGCGGCTACGGGCTGGACGGTGTGAAACTCATTATTGGGGACAAGTGCCTGGGGATGCTGGAGGCTGTGGGTGAAGTATACCCAGACGCTAAGTACCAGCACTGCACCGTCCACTTTTACCGAAACGTCTCCTCTGTCATTCCCAGAGGCAAGATAAAAACGGTAGCCAGGATCCTCAAGGCGATTCATGCCCAAGAGAGCAAGTCCGCCTGCTGGAAGAAGATACATCCTTGCAATTGAAATTGAGAAAGGAATATGATATCATAGGAATATGTATTACACTGGTGAGGCGGGTTGTTAGAGCGATTATACATACTGAGACAATATGTAGCATTAGACAATAACAGAGATCCAGGAGACTATTTTTAAGGGTACTCTATTCTGGCCAATGGAGTTTTTGGATATTTATTAAATCTGAATATGCCGGGAATGATAAAGGAATTGAGATAATGAGGTTGCCAAAGACAAAAAGATCTAAAAAGCTATTAAGTCACATACTGTTTGCTTTTTTGATTATGATCCTCTTGGCATTGATTCTTTTGCGATGTAATGAGGCCGGAGTTGTGCATTTTCCGGAGAATTGGCTCACGGAACTGCCTCATACAGCCAAGAAACTATTTTTAAGCATTAAATTTACCGGCGGTTTTGACGACGATCAAAGAAGCACGCTTTGGCCGCTTCTGGTATCGTTAATTATCGCGATGGTGGGCAGCCTGATCACAACGTACGTGTTTTTGAAGAGCGCGCTGGATCGAACTGCAGATGAAAAACCGTACTTCCTGGCGGTCATCAGAAAATACCGCGAGGAAACAGTCAAGAAATTGTGGCGATATACCGTTTTTTCACTGGTCCTTATCACGCTCGTTGTAGTTTTATACGCGCTGTTTTATTTCGTGGAAATACGGTTTTCCGCGGTCGTTCGCGTCCTGCTTATATTCGCATATTTGGCGGGCCTGGCGGGAGCGGCGTATGTTTTGCATAAGTGCATTGATATCGACCGGGGCCTGGATACTACGGCGAAAAATCTGCTGGATGAGAAAATACAACATGACCTGAAAGATATAAATATATGCGTTCTGCCCATAAGGTCCTGTATGAAGCGGCTGGGGCTGATCTCGGAAGACCAGATCAAATGGCTCCAGATAGAAAAACGCGAAGGTGATAAGAAGTACATAATAGATAAAACGAAATTGATCGCGAGATTTTCGGAATGGGAAAAATTCACGCGGATGCTCACAGGGCCGGACGGGATGCCGATCGACGAGCGGTCCATGCGCGAACTGATCACGGCATCTGTAGAGAAGGGGATGCAGATATTCAGCGGCACAAACGGCGATATCGAGGACCGCGACGCAAAGGCCAACCGGTGGGATACGGATGCGTATAAGAATATCCAACTGTGCAGACGGGAGCTGGCCATGTCAGGGGCAAGCTTTGGAAGGGCTTTCGCCCTTTTGTCGGAGTGCCGCAATCTGCTCCTGGTGTTGTCTGATCTGGAACAGACGCCGAAGGACGGAAAGCAGGATAATAATAATTTCATCGCCGGAAAAGATAGCGAATTATCAGACATATTCTTCTATTTTCTAATCTGTCTGTCCGTGGAGGTTTTTCGTATCCTCCCCAAGATCACAGTTTTCTTTCCGGCAGGTCGGTTTGACGCAGCGGACTTCTACGGCGTACGGTTTGAAGACTCTTCTTTTCGGTCGTCCTCTTTTACAAACGCTGTGTTTACCAGGGCGAAGATAAACAACAGCAATTTCAGTATATCTAAATTTACCCACTGCCTATTCTTCAATACGGACAGCCGCAACTGCTCTTTTAGCAACACCTTATTGGAGAAGTGCGACTTTCAGGAGGCGGTGTTTGACGATGTGGATTTTACAGGCGCGGAGTTGACCGATTGCGATTTGAGAAAGGCTTCTTTCCAAAATTCTTTTTTGGTCAATCTCGTGTTGAAAGATACCGCGCTCGGCGAAAACGAGTTTCTTGATTCGAAGATCGGAAATGTTTTTCTGACGTACGGAGGGGAAACGCCGCCGTCCTTTAAAAATTGTAATTTTACAAATTCCAGCCTCACCGAAATACGTCTATATTGCAAGGGGTTACTGGATGAGCGCGATCATACAGGCGATAATTGGCAGATAAAAGAATTACATTCTTTTCTTCAGGACAGCGAGCTTCAAGCCAAGTTTTTCCCCGGACCGCAGGAGCAGGAAACTGGTATAAAGGCACTGAAAGAGATAGCGGATCCATTCAGTTTTTCCAGCAGTATTTTTGCCGATCCGAAAGAAGGCCGCTTTGCAGACGAGAGCGTTATTCCGATTTGGGCGTATATCAAGGAAGCGACGCCCATTTCCTGGTCGGAATGCGTATTCCGCCGAACGGTCATGCCGGGATTTCGTTTTTTCAAGGCGAATCTGGATCAGAGTGTGTTTGATGACGCGCAAATCAATAACGCGGCGTTTTTCTGTGTCTATATGCCCGGATGTCTCATGCGCGGCGTGAATCTGAGAGAGGCCTTGCTTTTGGCGGTCGTCATGAAAAGCGTGATATTGGATGACGCTATCTTTTTTAAATCTACATGCAAAATTGTGAATTTTGAGGACGCCTCCCTGCGGCACCTGCACGCATCCGAGGCGTTTTTGCAGTACTGTTCGTTTAGCCGAAGCGATTGCAGCAATATAGACTTTACCCGAGCACAAATCCGGGATTCTGCTTTTAGGGACGCGATTTTAACAGGGGCGGAATTGACGGAATCACAATTTAAGAACGCGACGCTCGTCAACAGCGTGGCCGATCAAATGCTGGCGTCTTATACGATGTTCGAGGGATGTAGTTTTTTGAACGCGGATCTGTCGCAGTCCAATTTGAATTATGCCGAGTTTAGAAACTGCGCGTTCGGACTGGCCGATTTTTCCGATTGTACGGTCACAGGCGCCAGGTTTGAAGAATGCGACTTTAACAACAGCAATTTTCGCGGCAGCTGTTTCGTTCAGGCAGTGTTTGTAAACTGCGAGAACCTGTCTGTGGAAATTTTCGAAGAATGCATGTTTATTCAATGCAGTTTTTTGGAAAGAAACGAGGACTTTGGAAAGGACCTGAGCGGCAGCCGCAAGGTCAGGGTCGTTGAATAGACAGAGAGAGCGGAATATGTTTTATTGCGGAAAATATATAGATAACTTTGAGTTGGCATTTTCGCAAATGCTGGAGTACTATGGCGTTTCGCCTGTGCGGCACGTAGACTGTATAGGCCTTCGATGCTTTGGGTTTCGGATGGGCGACAGGGTGAGAGACTGGTTCCGGCCGATGATCTCTTTGCCGGATTCAGTTTCTGTGCTGTCCGAGGCCGTGCGTATCGAATTTTGCTGTGAAGAGATCGCCTGCCTGGAGCAGCTGCCGGAGCGGGCCGGCGGCTTTGTGCTTGGGCCGGTAAAAAACGGCCTGACCGCACCGGAGGCCAAAGACTATTACTATGACGGAGACTGCCGGTATTTATTTGTAGAAAAAACCGAACGCGATGAGCTGAAAATTTATGACCCGAACGGACTGGCGGGTCTTTGGGTCCGGAGGGACCGCTGGGACCGGGTCCTGCCGTCTCAGCCGATGTTTTGTATTTGGATAGAACGCGATCCCCGGCGAGGGACGCATAAATATAAAGATATACGCAGCATATTGCAAGAGGGACTTCGCTATCACAAGAGGATCTGTGAACAGGAGCGTGAACAATTGCGGCGAGCGTGCCACGCCTATCCGCCAAGCCGGGAAAACATGCTCAGTTTGCAGTACGGCATAAGAAATCTGCTGCTGCAAATGGATAAGGTATTTCTGTTGGGCGCCTCGGCCGCGGACGGAAAAGCGCAGTTTTTGTCTCAATATCTGGCGGGAAAGCAGGCGTTATATGCGGCGGGCCAACGAGGCGAACCCTGTGCGCTGCCGGAACTTATCGGCGAAATGTGGAGGATATTGAACCATGTCGGATAGATGCTTTTGGGGCGAGCGGCGCACGGGAGCGTGGGATGGACTTTTTGAACAGATCAAAGCGGAGAGTGCTCCGTTCTATCTGTTCCAGGAGGCGATGATAAGGGATAATATCCACGCTCTTCGCCGATATTTTGGAGGCCGGGTCCGGATCGCTTACGCCATGAAGGCCAACCCCTGGCTCTGCAAAGCGGCGAGCAGCGCGGCGGAATACATTGAGGTGAGCTCAGGCGGGGAACTGGAGATTTGTGCCGATCAGGGCATCCCGGGCAATAAACTGATGGCGGACGGCGTGTGGCGGAGCGAGAGAGAGCTACAGAGAGCGCTGGCGCTGGGCGTATCCCGTTTTGGCGTGAACTCGGTCCGGCAAATGGAGCAGCTGGTCCGTGCTTCAGAGGGCAAAGACCTCCAGGTTTTTTTGCGGGTCACCAGCGGCAACCAATTCGGGATGGAGCCTTCTGAGGTCCAGACCTGCATGGAGCTGGGACGTTCCCGCGGCAATATTCGGATCAAGGGTTTTCAGTTTTTTCCGGGAACACAGCGCATGGACGCGCGAAAGGTGGAAAGAGAGTTAGCGTGCCTTGAAAGATGGATCGCGGAATACCAGGAGAATTTGGGTCTTTTCATCGAAGAAATTGAATTCGGAGCGGGAATTGGCGTTCCGTACTTTGAAAAAGAAAGAGTGACTGATTATGAACAAGCGCTAGATGCCGTACAGAGTTTTATACATAAGATAACGCGCAGTTGTCAAGTTACATATGAGGCGGGCCGGATAGTCGCTGCATCTTGCGGTATCTATGTGACGGAGGTCTTTGATGAGAAGTGGAGAGGGGCGCGGAAGATCCTGTTTTGCATGGGAGGAATAAACCACCTGCGATATCATGGCGGGATCCTTGGGGCGCGCACACCTCGGCTTTTGGGACTCTGCTCGAATCCGGAAGGTACGCCTATCAACAGCATGATTTGTGGTTCCTCGTGCAGCGAGAGCGATGTTCTGGTGAGAGAATGCTTGAGCCTGGATAAGAATTTTACCATAGGCGACCGGGTCCTGTTTATGGAAGCAGGGGCATACTCTGGTACTGAGGCATCGAGCTTATTTTTAAGTATGGACCTTCCCCGCGTTTTATTGTATGATGGGAAAGATATCCGCTGTGTGCGCGATTCGCTGGCAACATACCGCCTGATTAACAATTTAGGAAGTGATTTTCATGAGGGAAACGGGAATTGACGAGATTACCGGTCGGGTGATCAAGATGATAACAAATCGTTTTCAAAATTCACTGGCATATCGAGAGGATGTTCAGATCACAGTGGATACAGAACTCTTCAACGAATTGGAATTTGATTCTCTGATGCTGGTCGTGCTCCAGATCGATATTGAAGATGCCTTTCACATACGTTTTGACCCTACGGAGAAAAACTTTCAAGAATTGTTCTCCACCGTCAGATCTCTAAGCGACTATATAAGAAAGCAGATTGCAATAAAATGAAGTATAACCAACTGCTTAAACAATTTACATATGAGGTTTATTTGAAGCGACCGATCGTTTCTCCGGACAGGAGGACGAACTACCGAATTGAACGCGTTAACGGTGGCTTATTATGTGATTTATGGTTTCTTACAGCCGGATGCATGCATGATGCGCAGGGTGGATGCGTGATGTGCAATTACGGACGGGGCGAGTGTAGCATTGAGCGAAGGGAGTGGGAACGTATCATTGAAGAACTAAAAAGTATTATAAGAAAAATACCCTTTCCCTTTGAAGATTTTTTGCTCACTCCCAGTGGTAGCATGTTGGATGAACGGGAGGTCCCGCCAACGATGAGGGATATGCTGATCCCTGCTTTGCATGGAATACAGACCAAGCGTTTTATTATTGAGACCCGTGCAGACACAGTGACGGACGCGGGTATGGAATTTTTAAGAGAAATCGTTCCAGGCGCTGAAAAGTATGTTGAAATTGGCCTTGAATCCAGCAACAACTGGATCCTGAAGCACTGTATCAACAAAGCGTCTACATTTGAAGAATTCTGCACAGCAGTGAACAAGATACATGAGTATGGTATCTGTGTAACGGCTAATGTTGGTCTCGGCTTTCCTTTTATGAGTGAACGGGCCAGCATCATCAATACCATCCAAACGATTCGTGATGCATTGGATGCGGGCGCCGACAGCATAGTAGTATTTCCGTATCATATTAAGAAGGGAACATTGCTAGATGTAATGTATCAAAAACAAATGTACCAATGTGTGTCTTTTTGGGCACTGGTGAAGGTGTTGAATTGCTTCCCGCACGAACGGGACAAGATACAGATTTCGTGGTATAAAGATTATTTCGGGCAAGAGCGATCCTATATTTACCGCTCTCCATCGACCTGTCCGGCCTGTGAAGGCAAAATCATGAAATATCTGGATGATTACCGGGAAACCCAGAGCGCGGCCTGTGTGGATCGGCTAAACCGTTATTCGTGCCAATGCCGAGAGCAATGGGAAAAGACGCTACAAGAACAGCCGGATCATATAGAGATCAAACATGTGGAGCAGTTGTATCGAAAGCTGGCAGAGTGTTTTAATTTGGATCAGGACCTTCTGGAACGGGAATTGAGCGAAATGAAGCGGGAATTTGAGGGGCAAAAAGTAGGATGAACACAAATTTCACATTAGATGTCGAGAATGAAATCAATAGAATCGTCGCATTTATACGGAATTTCGTAACAGAACATGAACAGGTTGTTGTTCCGGTCTCTGGTGGATTGGATTCCGATGTTGTTGCGAGGTTGTGCTGCAGAAGCATCGGGAGCGAACGTGTAAAGCTTTTCATTGTAGTCCAGAGCGAAATGGAGGTTAGATTTCTCCAAAATGCGCGAAATCTGGCCGCAGAATTGTGTGTATCTCTTGCAGAGATCCATTTGGAGCAGGCAAATCAGAGCTTGATGGAGGCGCTGGAACAGGGAGAGACGGAAAAGGGTATTTTTCAATCAAAGAGTTTTCTTGACCCGGCAAAAGCAAAATGCTCTATACGGTCTTCGGTGATCTCCTGCTATCAGGATAAAGGCTTTCTTATTGCGGGTACAACAAATCGAAGCGAAAAGGAGATTGGTCTATTTTTGACCTTTGGCGATAATTTGGCTCATTTCAAGCCAATTGCCCATCTCTATAAAACACAATTATACGATCTCGCACGTGCGCTGGGAACGCAAGAGCGTGTGTTATTGCAAGAACCTTCAGCTGGATTCTGGATCGGACAGACAGATTTGGAAGACATCGCATATTGGATTCTAAATGATGGTCCTGTTGTGTTTCCAAAAGAGTTTTCTGAAGAAGAAAATCACCAGGCGATACAGATAAAAAGTCTGTTGACACAAGAGAAAATTGATCAGGTTTTGATGATGTATTCTGATGGAGCGGAGGCGGTAAGTATTTCTGTGGAAGTGGAGCTACCGTTTGAGATCGTGGAGAGGATCCTCCACATTGTTGAAAAAGCAAAACAACTGAAAAGCAGACCTGTGTTGACAGAACTTCAAAGCTGATGATGAGGAAATCCAGTTGCTTTATTATAAACTCATAGAAAAGAATCTTCAGGATCCAAGGATCGTTATTTCTGACGGAGTACGCAGCTTCACCTTTTTGCAGTTGCATCAAAAGGTGATGGAGTATTATGCGGTTCTTCAGGAAAAGCAGGTAAAAAAGGGAGACCGCGTGCTCGTCATTGAGCAGGAACCAATGGAAATGACCCTCCTTCTGTTGGCCTGTATTGCAGGAGGATATACGTTTGTGCCGGTAAACAGTCGGCTGGACCCGGAAAGCCAAGAGGTCATTATTCAGGATTGCATGCCAAGGATCGTTATTTCTGACGGATTGAAGAAGATAGCGCCTGACAGTCCCGCCACACATATCCGGCAGCGAAGCTTGTGTGGGGAAGATACATTGGTATATCTGATTTATACGTCGGGATCAGACGGAATACCGAAAGGCGTCGTTGCAAAACAGAAGCAAGTGCTTTTTTGTGCCAATGCAATCAATAAACGCTTGTGTCATGGACGGGATGACAGGATTCTTTGCTGTCTTCCCATTTCTTTTGATTACGGTATGTATCAAGTTTTTTTAGCTTTCCTAAGCGGAGCTGTCCTATATCTTGACAGCGGGTATGTTGTGCAAAAAATACCGCACCTAATCAAGAATTGGGGAATCTCAGAACTACCGACCATTCCAACAGCTGCAAATCTTTTGATAAGAGCGGGAATGCTCAACCAGGATACACAGAGCACATTACGCCGCATAACCTTTACCGGTGAGGTCCTTTCAGAGTCTTTGATTAGGCAGCTCAAAAAGATACTCCCGAATGTACAGATCATACCAATGTATGGGCTGACAGAGTGTAAGCGTGTTGCGGTCATGCCACCTGGACGGGACGACAAAGTGCTGTCTGGTTCCTGTGGACTTCCGCTGGACGGTGTAACGGTTTGGTTAGAAAATGAAGACCCCGTAACGGGTATCGGAGAACTGGTCGTTGAAGGGGATAACGTTATGGAGGGGTATTGGGGGGCGGCTAATCAAAATAGCGAGGTATTTTCTCTCGATCCGATAACAGGGAAACGAATTATCCGAACTGGCGACCTTTTTTCAATTGATCAGGAAGGATTTCTTTATTTTCGTGGGCGAAAAAATGGAATAATTAAGATCCGAGGTTACCGGGTAAGCAACATATGGCTGGAGAATAGACTTCAAAATTTCACAGGTGTCCTTGAGACGGCTGTAATAGGTATTCCGGATGTTCTTTCAGGTGAAAAGGCAGCCATATTTGTATCTGTGATCTCCGATGTCACGGAAAACGCGGTAAGAGCGGAGCTTAAATCCCTTCCAAATTATCTGTGGGACTCAAAAATCTTTATTTTTCATGAGCCTCTTCCCAGGAACCAGAATGGAAAAATCAATAGGAATCAGTTACGAAGAATGACTGAAGGTTAGAAATGGCAGTTTCTCGCGTGTGTTTTATTGTTACACGGTGCGTTTCATCTATACTTGATACCGCAGGAGAATAGAATCAAGAGAATGAGATTTTATGGGAACCAGGTGTGTTGTGGAAGCTATGCCTGTCTGAACGCGATAAAGGATCGCACGGTCGATGTGATCCTATTTGAGATATCTACATTGTCCCCGTTTGGCGTCAAACACGTTAGGAATCCAAAATATGACCGGCTGCTGACAACTTATTTTGATCCCAACCAGGGAATTGATAACGCGTTGAAGCTATGGGGGTATTATGTATCTACAGAGCATGTGACATCTGCACGGGAAGCGATACAGGCGTTAAAAAAGTGTTTGTCAAAGCAATGCGACGTTATTCTTGGGCCGCTCAATATGGGTAGTCTGGCATACCATATCATACCGGAACTATTGATGAGGATGGATCACTATATTACGATCGAATACTATTCTGAATCGGAAATTCTATGCACAGATTCTGAGGGTATCCATCAGCTACGCCTGAGTTATGAACAGTTGCAGGACTATATATCAGTAGAAGATCTGCCGGAGGCGGAAGGGAAAATTGCCCTTCGCACAATAAAAAAAGAGAGGAATCACGATTTGAACATTATCTTATCTGATTCTTTGGAAGGCGCATATCGTAACCTCTATCGCGCGGAAGAAAGCGGTCAAGGTTCACATGCGATCTATGATTGTGTCGCGTTTCTCAAAGAGCAGGAAATGTTTCGTTGGAAACTCCCTTTCTTATATGATTTGGAGTATTTTGGGCAAAGAAAGAATCAAACGCGATGGTTCCTTGAAACACTTCAAAAGAATAAGATCATTTCTTCATTATGCGCCATGCCGCTTCAGGATATCATCTTGCGGCAAGAAAAGCTGATAGGTCTGGTATATCAGGAGCTTCGATGGAAAAATCGTTTCAATGATAAGGCCCTACAAACAGTGGGAGATCTGGAAAGAGACTTACAAAATGGCATTCGCAATTGCCTAAAACGCAACGATTTATTGTAATACGTGCGATACTGGTGATATCTATGGATTACCGCACGAACACCATGTTGCTCTTGTTCTGAATTATCCGGAGGCTATGCGCTTCCATTGCGGGGAGGACGCGCTGTTCATATGCAGCTATGAAGCCAGATGCCTCGGATATATCCGATATCATGAGGACAAATCATGGGTTAAAATACATCATCCGACAAATATATTGGTCTGGATTTTTACTGTTGATCGGCCTATTCCACGCACCAGCGGTACTCCCTGTGGAATCGCACATGCTGTAAAAGGGTAACTCATTGGAGACCCTTTCAAATCTGCCAGACAGCAGGAACGGGGAACGTAGGGTAAATCGTTTCCTTCGGACCCATCTGCCAGGGGAAATGCTAGTATTGCCTGTTTCGGAAGTCTCTCCCTGTTCACATTCAAAAGAAACCGTATCGCCCACTTTGCAAAAATCTTGGAACCCATTGTGTCCCAATCGGCAAGTTGGACGATCTCTACCGAGCCAGTTTCAAAATCAAAACATATCTCGCCCCATTAGCCGTCGCAGTCTGCCTGATACTCATAGGCTGCGGCGGTAATCTTTTTCACATGAACGGTTTTGGGTTTCTGCCTCAGCCGCATCGCCCGGATTGCGCCGTCTTAAAATAGCAGTATGGTCAAATGCTCCACAGCCCGCCGGTAGGCCCGCTCCGCGCCGCTGGCCGTGCTGCCCTCGAACATCACAGCCATGCCCTCAAATGCAGCGCGTTCATGCAAGGGTCCAACATGGCCGCAGGTCATACAGACGGCGTTGTGTTTTTCCGAAAGCATCTGCTCCCGGAAGTCCATCTTATCAAATGCCCGTCGCACAGCCTCAGCTTGCATACCGCGCCAGATGGATGCAGCAAAACTAATCCTGTCATAGCTGGCATCTGCGCTGGTTTTTTCGTCGTTCTCATCCTGATGCGAAGTATAAAACGGCTGCATTCTGCGAAACGACCACGCTGTTTTCAGGTAGTCTCCGGCAAGTTCCAGCGTGCAGTTATTCTCCACCGCGAACGCCGCAGCATGGTCCTCTTTCTTGTCGGTATCCTGCATCCACGCGGCAAAACGGACTTTCTTGTATACAGCCAGGGATGACAGGGACCACGCTTCTTCCCGCAGGCGAAAACTGAGCAAGGCATCCTCGACAAAATGGTAAATGTATGTGGTGAACGCCGCGCCCTTGTTTGGATCGTACTGCGGTAATCGTTTGAGAATAGCCTCCGTACAGGCCATTTTCATATCCACGACCCGCTCCGGGTCATAGCGGTCATATCCGTCCCGGCAGCGAAATTCATATATCCGCTCGTTGAGCATCCGTTCATAGTAGTGGAGGAAAAAGGAGAAGTAGCGCAACTCTTTCTTTTCTATTGCTGCCAAGATGTAATCGTTCAGCTCCATCTCCGGCGGGGCCGGGTCCAGTTGGATGATATGGTCCGCCTCCCATGTGGTCATCTCCCATGTGTATCCGTCCAGCATGGCGGCACACCTCCCTTCCCATGATTTTCCCAATGGCTTATTGAACCTTTGGCTTATTGAACCTTTGGCTTATTGAACCTTTCTCGCCTCCGCCATCAGAGAGTCCTGCTCCATTTCCTGGGCATAGCTGCCCTTGGCGTAATCGCTGTTGCTTATGGCCCGGAGCAGCTTGTCCTTTGCCAGCTTTTTCATAGCGGAGGCAGTCTCCCGGTCCAGCATCCCCCGGCTCACGCTGCGGTTTATGGTATTCAGCCGTCGCTCATAAACCAATTTCAGCGGATGGTCGTCAGCCAGTTCCCGCTGCTCCCGGCCGCGCAGATTCCCTATCTGGCGGCAGGTCCGGCCCAGCTTGTCCCCCGGCGCAATGCCGCCGCAGTATTTCGTGTGCCGCGCATTGGTCGTGAGAAACCATCGCCCACAGATCGGGCACTTCCGTGGGGCATGACCTACACACAGCCCCTCAAAGAGATCAGCCCGGAGCATCCCCACAAAAGAGACAAAGTGCATCCGCTTTACCAGTCGGGGCGTCTCGTCTCCCGGCAGAACAGCAGACACATACTGTACAGAGATGTTCGTGGTGTCCATCCATGAGCCGCTTTGGTTCGGTCTGAAGAGTTGTCTCAGGACGTCGGGCACCGGCTCTGCGTCCACGGCCTGACAGTGCGGGGCGGGGAGCTTTAGGTCCGTGGCAACGACCTTATAGGCGCTCAGTACAGAAGGCACCTGCCGTTTATGACGCAGCTGCCCAGCGAGATAGTTTCCGGAGCATATAAGCTGTTCTGCGAACGGTACCCATGGACAACAAGAGTATGGACTGCCACCGTGCGTGCCACCAATTTGGTGCCGCAAGAGACGCTGGACCAGTTATCATTGCTTGTGGATACGCAGCGTATAGAGCGCAGGGAACGACTGCAGGATGCAGTGGAGGCTGTGCGGGAGAGATATGGAAAAAAGCGCTTACCTATGCAGTGCTCATGGGCGATTTGAATATACCCTGCGATGGCCGCGACCTGGTAAAGATGCCCGGGCTGATGTACTCCTTGATCGTCAGTGGCCCACCTGCGGCGCTGCATAACGATAAGCAGTGTGCGCATCAATCTGTGACTCTACATATATTTCAGAAAGACACCGAATGAATAGAAAAGAGCGCCCGCCAGAAGGCGGGCGCTATGAAGAAGCCAAGGGAATAAGTGTAGCCTGATGTAGCTAGCTATGCCTTTTTGAGCAGAGCGGTAACACATGAGGAGCAGACATTCTTTCCTTTATAACTGGTGAGGTCTTTATAACTGTTGCAGAATACGCAGGCCGGCTGATGCTTTTTAAGTATGACCGTATCCTCGGCCATGTAAACCTCCAGGGGATCACGCACCGCGATATCCATGGTACGGCGCAGCTCAATAGGCAACACGATGCGGCCCAGTTCATCCACCTTTCGGACGATTCCAGTTGACTTCATGTTAAACCTCCATATCGCCCCAAGATTTGATATGACGCTATCACATGGAAATGCGTTTGTCAATGGGTTAAGTCGTGAAAGAGAAAAGCTTGGCGCTCTTGCACTACTTGTTACATTGAGTGTTAAAACGCTTCCTCTGGTGGCATATGAACCGGACTCGTGTCAAAGGCGTCATATTCGGCCGGGTGACAGCGGTAATCCAAATCATACACAGAGGTCCTCATCCATGAACTGGCAACTCATGGATGGAGACTATTTGAATGACCATGTCGCTTGGATGCTGCTAATGTAGGCTCAAATTGAGGCAAAACCCTGCTACTGAGTTTGGTCGCTTAATTTGGCTTTTTCAGCATATTAGAGCTGTGTGGTCGAGAAGGAAGAACCGACGGTGACGGAAGCGCCGGTGGATGAGCCGGAGTCCACGGAGGCGCCGGAGGAATTTTCCGCAATCTATATCAACCCCCTGTATGCCGGCGTGGTCACGGAGGCGGATATCCTCAGTCTCGTCCCTTACAAGCGGCGACCATGGCCGACACCGAGCTCAAAAAGGCAGTCTCCTCCATAGCCTAAGGCTGACGACTATATGCGTCAGTAGCTGGTGGCCCGACAGACATCAATCCCGATCGCAATCACCAGTTCCTCCGTCACGATAGGTTCCTCTGTGGCCACCGGTTCCTCCATGACGATAGGTTCCTCTGTCACGACTGGCTCTTCCGCCGCGACGACTTCCTCCGACCCGAACGCTGGGACACCCAGAGAGAACACTGCCGCCAGCGTCAGGAACAGACACAGGCCGTGTTTTGTAATAGTGATTTCCTCCTTTGCATCAATGGCCGGATTGCAACGTCGTCCGCCATCTGCTGTGATTAATTGCTAAGTATTGTAGATTGCAGTCCACAGTTGACAGAGACCGTGTTTTCAAAGTTTCTGAGAGCCTGTGCTCTCAGGAATTTTGTGTACTCTTCCTCTAATGTAGAGGTACATGGACGACTATCCGGGAGAATTGTCCCTGGCCATATCAACCGCATTGCGGAACAAGAAGCAGTGAAAAACGCTACCCTCTGTGCATTCCAGAGAGTGGCGTTATCATGTCAGACTTTTAAGCATGTCGTATATGTTCTCTATCTCCGGTGTATCCTCGGCATCGTCAAAATCCTTCCCCCACAGGGCATAAATGGCAAAAGCCCGATACAAATCCGGCGTATCTATGATTTTGAGAAACAAGGCTGCACGGTCTACTACGCGTTTGCACATGTCGTGCATATCTTCCTGAGATATATTGTACTTCACATGGGCGTCTTCGATAATCTCCCGGAAAAAGAAGTCCGCCATAGCTTTCGGGTATGTGTCGTTTAGTTTCAGTGATTCTTGAATCATTTGCTCTTCATATGTGCCCATGATAGCCCCCAGCGTTCTTTTTTGTCAATTGTACCACAGAGTGATATCCAATGCAATAAACTGGGAGTCATATTCTTGACTGCCAGTCAAGTCTATAGGATGAATACCCATACCTACTTGTTTTCAGAAAAGATGTGAGTATGGGCATCATAATCGTTCGTCAGGGAGGAACTGGGCACCAGATCCTCCGTCTGAGCATCCTGCATTTAACGGGAAGGGGTATCCTCCAGGTTGATGACTCGCTCCCGGGCGCCTTGACCGCGTCCGGTGAGTGCATGTCTACGGCCCCTTGCCGAGGAGGTGATGGGCTGCTGTGCGGCTTGCTGGATGCTGCTCGGTACAACACTGATGATGCCTGGTATTATATTGGATCCTGCTGGACAAAGAGCAAAGCTGCCTCCATAATGTCAAAGAAATACCTTGCTATGGAGGGCGTTATGAAACAGATCAACGAGGCCATTAAGACGTATTTGGAAGCCTGCGAACATGAGAAGGAGCTGTCTCCTCACACGGTAAAAGCGTATCGTATTGATCTTGCACAATTCTCTCAGTTTACAAATGGTACTTGGGCGGAAAAGGATACGCTGAGCGAATACGTCAAGCATTTGAACACTCACTTTGCGCCGAGATCGGTGAAGCGGAAACTAGCAAGCGTGTGCGCTTTTTATCATGCGTTGGAGCAGAACGGCGAGGTGGAGATCAACCCTTTCGATAAACTACACATAAAAATACACATGTCCAAACAACTCCCGCGGACGATTCCCGAGCGAACGGTTCAGGATCTTCTGCGATGTGCTTACGAAACATATGTTCCAGGGCGTCGAAAGGTCCTGCGGGATATATTTGTATTGGAGCTGCTATTCAGTAGCGGTGCCAGGGTATCCGAGTTGTGCTCTCTTTCCAATAACACCTTTTCCGTCGACGCCAGCGATATGAGGATGCTAATCTATGGCAAGGGACGCAAGGAACGTATCATTCACATCACTACTCCGGAACTGCTTCAGCTTGGGGAAAGATACTGCAAAGAGTATGAGGCCGACATTCAGCGTACAAACACCATTCTAATTAACGACCGAGGGGCTCCGCTCTCGCCGCAGTCTGTAAGGCGCATTATCAGAAAGTACCTGGCCAAACTTAACACGCAGACTGATATCACCCCGCACATGTTTCGCCATACCTTCGCCACCTCTCTGCTTGAGGCTGGCATGGACATTAGATATATTCAGTCATTGCTAGGGCATAGCTCCATATCTACAACGCAGATCTACACGCATGTGGCAGCAGAGCATCAGACTCAGTTGCTGGCTGAAAAGCATCCACGCGGGAAAATGAGCTTTTCATTGTGAGCTAGTTCGTATACTACAACGCCGCCGAATAAATTCGGTGGCGTTGTTATATGTGAAGATAATTCGAGATTATC
>CANPWM010000023.1 GCA_947584295.1 uncultured Oscillospiraceae bacterium
GTGACTTTATCTCCGTTGAGCATCTGCAGGATACGATCCTCCTCGCGCTTTACAACGACCTCAAGAAGACCCGTGTAATTTGTGTATTCGACCGCAATACACCCGTTGTCGACCCACGCCTCCACATACATCTGAAGGAACAGCGGACGAAACCTCAACTGCTCGAACTTCTCGGCATACTCTTGCTTGAGCCGCCTGTCTCTTGCGATATCCTCAGGAAGCTGTTTCTTACGACAAACATCACCGATCAGCTCGATGACAGCCGCATCGTCCAAATCATCCAGATACAAGAACCTGTGTTGGCGTGTGGTTAGATCCACATTGTATTCTCCATTGCGGAACCTTGCGCGATGATACAGATCCAGAGATGAAAACATCTCATGATACCAGGACCCGGAGAGCAACAGATTATCCCGCTCCAAAAGCAGCACACGAAGCTTATAGGGGGATCGGTTAAATATGTCTATCAGGCCGGAAATTACCATTGCAACCTGATTCTCGTTCCCTTTGATATAATCAACAACGACAATTGTATCGTTAAATGGTATAAATCCGTCGACATCGGAATCGCTGACATTAAAGTTTAGGAAAAAACCAAAAAAGTCCTTTTGGCATCTGCGCAAACATTCATATGCCAGCCTGCTTTTGCCGGAACCGCCCTGCCCGGTAATTGCCCACCATTGAAATGGCCCGTCCGTTTCAAGAAAATTATGCAACTGGGCAAGTTCGACTTTTCTGCCACAAAATTTAAGATACTCTTGCGAATAGTGATACTCGGTCAGGCCATAGGCATCCACCGGCTCACGTGTATTTATCGTCCGCATGATCAGCGGATTGTCTTCTATTCTGAACCTCAATCTTTCCTGAGCTAAATCTGCCAGGAATTCCGGCAGGTCGGAATAGGAGTCTCCATATGGAATAGGCTTAATATTATCCGGCAAATCAGTCGGCTCCATACCCAGCACATAAAGGAAATAGTACTCCCTATCCATGCGGAGTTTATCCTTCGCAAACTGGATAAACCGCGCAATATTGGCATCTTCTGCAGTTTGACCGCAACCTACAAAGATCAGGGTGCGCGTCCCCAGAATATTTTGGATGAATTGGGCGCCCTCGTCATTCAAGATTGCCTCATATTGGGACTCATCGGCGATAATGTTGTCAATGCCGCGGAAGGAATCAAATACTCCATGTATATGAAGGACGGAATCACTCTTTTTCCGGTCAAGCATGGGAAATGCCTTGTCAGGTTCTTCATAAGTGAGGGTAGAGAGGCCTGTGGCTCGTTCCAGCATTAGGTCGTAGTTGGTCGTTGCGAACACGTCCTGTGTCACAAGAAGCTTCTTTAAAGTATCGGCAAGGGCGTGATTAGTAATCGGTGCGGATTCAAAAGAATTTTTCATCCACATCTGATATGTACCGTCAGCTTTTGTTGCGGCCAAAACTGTACCTGCCGCTTTGACCAGACCACTTGTCGCATTATCCTTTTCGATGGATACTCTCAAAGCATTGGCTTTAATTGGATCCTTCATATAAGAGGTCCCGTTGATGATCCATTGCTTCCAGCCGACAGACTGGCCGCTTGTGAGCGCGGAGGAGATTCCAGCGCCGAAAAGGTAGACAAGCTCATTTTCCTGGATCGCCTTCTTAAACTCCGGAAATAACTCAATGTTAGTTTTCATGGTGCTCACCTTAACAAATACGAATTATACCTGGTATCACATATTGCCTATTGCCGTGAACGTTAATCAGGTCTGCATTTACATCCATCTTTCTGTAACAATCATCAGCGATAAACCGCTTAAAAAACATATTATATTAATAGCATAGCCGTTTTTTCAATGTTGTCAAGCCCTCTCAAAATCTTTCAATTCCTGGTGGGGCATTGTCCCACTGATCAGGGTTCCGTCATTTTTAGCCTTTTGATTGAATTGAATGTGTCATTTTGCCGTTTCTGATAATACTCCTTGAAATTCCAAAGGAAATAGGATATGATTTTATAAACGAGTGTTTACAAAAATCATTTTTGGAGGTAATACTAAATGAAAAGAGTCTATCATTTTCTGAAAGAGGCCGGCACATACTATCTGGCCACTGTCGAGGGCAATCAGCCGAGAGTTCGCCCTTTTGGCACGGTCAACGAGTTTGAGGGGAAGCTCTACATTCAGACGGGCAAGGTTAAGCCCGTGAGCCATCAGCTGGCGCAAAATCCGAAGGCGGAGATTTGTGCGTTCTATAACGGCGCCTGGCTGCGCATTGCATGTGAGCTCATTGAGGATGACCGGGTAGAGGCCAGAAAGTCCATGCTCGACGCCTATCCCAACCTGCGCCGCATGTACGATGAAAACGATGGCAATACCCAGGTCTTATATATGCGCAACGCCGTTGCCACCTTCAGCTCCTTCACTGCCTCTCCTGAGACGGTCACATTTTGACACGATCAAAAGCTCGTCAAAAGATGCAATATGTTTCAATTTTTGTAACACAATAGGCAAATATGGAAATACAAATATTCTCTTTGTGTTCACAGGAAACGGGCAACTGTGGTATTCCATGTTGTCAATGGAAAAACTGAAATATAACTATTTTCTCTGAAAAGTACGAAAAGTCCCCAATTTCATGGAAATTGGGGACTTTTGTAAACAAAAAACCACTCGCTAAGCGAGTGGTTCAAAAGGGCCTATGGGGAAGAGAAAGAATCCCTGTTAGAATAAACATGCGGTCTGGCAACTGCACGAAAAAACTAACAGGGAGACATTCACATGGGAATGAATGACGTAAACAGTTTATCATACGAGAAATAAAAATGCAACAGGAAAAGTACAGGGAGTAAACACCCTCCAATGAACGGAAGATGGTAAAAAGAATAGGGGATAAAGCCCAAAAAGAAGAAAATCAAAACCTTTTTATGGAATAAGTGGTTAAAGCTCCTATTTTCACCCACTGAAATTTATCGGAAAGGAAAGAGCTGTGGAGGAAACCCATCAGGGGTTTCCTCCACGTTGAATAAACCCCCGGCGCAAAGCGTCGGGGGCGTCCTTTGCCGGAGGCAAAGGACGTAGTCTCCACCAAAGAAAAAGACCTGCTTTCGCAGGTCTTTTTCTTTGGTGGAGACGGTCGGGATCGAACCGATGACCTCCTGAATGCCATTCAGGCGCTCTCCCAGCTGAGCTACGCCCCCAAGGGGATCGCTGTTCTCAACAGCGTGATTGATAATACCATAACTTCGGGAAAATGTCAACACTTTTTTCCCGTTTTCCGAAAAAATTTTCCCGTGGAAAACTCCGATCGCGGGTGTGCCGCCCGACGCCCCGGCAGGGGCCGGGACGCCGGGGATCACGGCGTTTTGCTCAATAGAGGGGGAACCTGGCGCACAGCTCGTTGACTCTGGCGCGGGTCTCCTCAGCGGTGCCCTCATAGTCGTGGGCGGTGGCGGCGATGCACTGGGCGACGATCTTCATCTCCGGCTCCTTAAAGCCCCGGGTGGTGACGGCGGGGGTGCCGATGCGGATCCCGCTGGTGACAAAGGGCTTCTCCGGGTCGTTGGGGATCGCGTTCTTGTTGACGGTGATATACACCTCGTCCAGACGCTTCTCCAGCACCTTGCCGGTGACGCCGGTACCCCGCAGATCGGCCAGCATCAGGTGATTGTCCGTGCCGCCGGACACCAGATTGATGCCGTTTTTCATGAGCTCATCGGCCAGCACGGCGGCGTTCTTCACGATCTGCGCCTGATACGCCTTGAATTCCGGCTTCAGGGCCTCGCCAAAGCACACGGCCTTGGCGGCGATAACGTGCATCAGCGGGCCGCCCTGGGTGCCGGGGAAGATGGCCTTGTTGAACTGCTTGCCAAATTCGGGATCCTGGGTGAGAATCAGGCCGCCCCGGGGGCCTCGCAGGGTCTTGTGGGTGGTGGTGGTGACCACGTGGGCCCAGGGGAGGGGACTTTCATGCTCACCGGCGGCCACAAGACCGGCGATGTGGGCCATATCCACCATGAGGTAAGCGCCTACGCTGTCCGCGATCTCCCGGAATTTTTTGAAGTCGATGGCCCGGGGATAGGCGGAGGCCCCGGCCACGATCAGCTTGGGCTTGTTGCGTTGCGCCAGCTCGTAAAGGGCCTCGTAGTCGATGCGGCCCGTCTCGGCGGAGACGCCGTAGGGGACAAAGTGGAAGTATTTGCCGGAAAGGTTCACCGGGGAGCCGTGGGTCAGATGGCCGCCTTCGGCCAGATTCATGCCCATGACGGTGTCGCCGGGGGTCAGCAGGGCGAAATAGACGGCGGTGTTGGCCTGAGCGCCGGAGTGGGGCTGGACGTTGGCGTAGCCCGCGCCAAAGATCTGCTTGGCCCGCTCGATGGCCAGGGTCTCCACCTCGTCCACATACTCACAGCCGCCGTAATACCGCTTCCCGGGGTAGCCCTCCGCGTACTTGTTGGTGAGGACGCTGCCCATGGCGGCCATAACCGCGGGGGAGACGTAGTTCTCGCTGGCGATCAGCTCGATGTTGCGCTTCTGGCGGCCCAGCTCGCGGCCCATGGCGGCGGCCAGATCGGGGTCGGTGTTGGCGATGAAGCCGATGGAATCCTGAAGGTCTGAATACATAAATTTATTCTCCTGATAAAATTATTTTCTGTAAAAGGCGATCCCCAGCGTCTTGGGGCCGCAGTGGTTGGAGATGGTGCAGCCGGCCTGGGCGTCGATAAGCTCGGCGAAGGGACAAAGCCGCGTGACCTCCTCGCGGGCCTCATGGAGAAATTCCTCCGTGAAGCCGCAGGATTTGACAAAGACGACCCGGGACAGGTCGATGCTCTCCCTGTCCGCCAGCCTGTCGGCTAGGTATTTCAGGATCACCTTTTCGATCGTCCCCCGGTACTTTTTCCCTACGTCCATTTCGCCGCCCTTCAGCTCCACGCAGGGCTTCAGGCTCAGCAGGTTTGCCCCCAGGGCCACCAGCGGGGAGCAGCGCCCGCCCGCCTTCAGATAGTCCAGGGTGTCGATGACGAAGCTCATGTCCAGCTTCTCCCGCTTCTCCTCCAGCGCGGAGACGATCTCCTCCGGCCTCTTGCCCTCACCGGCCATCTGGCAGGCGTCCATCACCAGCAGGGAGATGCCCACGGAGAGGTTCTTGGAGTCCACCACATAGATGTTGTCCAGCTCCTCCGCGGCGATGTTGGCGTTCTGGAAGCAGGCGGACATGGATTGGCTGATGGTGAAGTGTATGACGGCGTCGTATTCCGCCCGGAAGGCCCTGAATTTCTCCAGGTAGTCGCCCACGTTGACGGCGGCTGTATTGCCCAGCTTTCCACCGGCGGCCACATGGTCAAAGATGTCCTGGGCCGTGATCTCCACCCCGTCCCGCCGGGCTTTTCCGTCCATCACCACATAGAGAGGGAAGATGTGAACGTCCAGCCGCCGCGCCAGATCGGCGGGCAGGTCACAGGTGCTGTCGGCGGTTATCTTTATCCGCATGGGAAGGGCCTCCTCGGTTTATGAATTTAGTGAAATCAATAATATCACAAACCCGGGAGGAATGGTAGTGGTTTAATCAACAAAAAAACAGGAAAGTGTACGGATTTTGCTGTGGCATTTCTCTTAAAAGTAAGGGGAGACGCGTTTGCGCCTCCCCTTGGGACTTATTTGTTTACTGAGCGGCTTCCTCGTAGACGGAGACCTGCTTGCGCTCGCGGTTGATATGCTCGTAGCGAACCTTGCCGGAGACGAGAGCGAAGAGGGTGTTGTCGCTGCCCATGCCCACGTTGTTGCCCGGATGGATCTTGGTGCCGCGCTGGCGGACCAGGATATTGCCGGCAAGAACGTACTGCCCGTCGGCGCGCTTGACGCCCAGGCGTTTGGACTCGGAATCGCGGCCGTTCTTGGTGGAACCCATTCCCTTTTTATGAGCCATGTAAATTACACCTCCGATTTAAGTGGGTTGAGATCGTACTTTGCGGTCACTTACGCGTTGATGGCGTCGATGGTGACCTTGGTATAGGGCTGACGGTGGCCCTGCTTGCGGCGGTAGTTCTTCTTGGGACGCATCTTGTAGACGATGATCTTCTTGGACTTGCCGGTCTTTACCGCGGTGGCGGTGACGGTAGCCCCCTTGACCACGGGCGTGCCGATGGTGGCGGTGCCGTCGTCGTTGAAGATGGCCAGGACCTTGTCGAAGGTGTAGGACGCGCCGTCCTCCACGTTCAGCTTCTCGACGAACAGGGTGTCGCCGGGATTGACGCGGTACTGCTTGCCGCAGGCTTCAATAATAGCTGTCATTTTCGTTTTCACCTCTTATTAATGTAGAGACTCGCTCTTGCAGGCGGATTTTTCAATCGCTTTACGGCTCAGCTCAAAGCGGCTTTTCAAGTATACCCTCCAAAAAGGGAAAAGTCAACACTTTTTTTAAAAAACTACGTGTAAATTCGCACAAGCACCCGCAGCTTCCCCTTTTTTGTCTCCCGGGCCACGCCCTCGTAGACAAACCGCCCGTGATGGCGCACGGAGACCACCGCCCCCGGCGGGATATCCAGGGCGGCGCTTTTGGGCAGCCGCCCGGAGATAAACACCTGCTGGGCGTCGATAAGGGCCTGTGCCTCGGAACGGGAGAGCCGGAACACGGCGGCCACGGCGGCGTCCAGCCGCTCCGAGGCCACCACAAGCTCCGTAAGGGGCGGGGGAGCGGAGAGCTTCTCCGGCGGCTCCGACGGGGCGGCCCGCATGGTGGTATGGCGCACCGAGGTCAGGTTGTCCGCGATAAAGGGGGCCACGGACTCCAGGCAGAAGAGATAGCCCACGTTGTCCACGATCTCAATGTCGCCCATCACCTCCCGGCGGAGGCCCAGGGACATCAGCGCCCCCAAAAAGTCCCGGTGGGTCAGGGGATCGGCGAATTTCTGCTGGACGGGGGACAGCTTCAGGCAGGCCACAGGCGGCGCGGCCTCATAGCCGCACAGCTCCGCCGAGCCGAAGCAGGCCAGCTTCCGCTCGCTGGTGGACAGGCCGCCGAACAGCGTGAAGGGCGTCTCCGGGGGATTTTTCAGCAGTACGTCCTGCTCCGCCAGGGTGAGGAACTCCGAGTACACCCAGATCCCCCTGCTGTATGACCTCATGGCCAGCTCCGCCAGCCTGTTTTTTAAAAGAGCCTCATTTTCCATCTCTGTTCCTCATGATCTTCCCCAGCCGTTGCACCGTGAACTGCCCTGCAAGCCCGGTAAAAAGCCCGGTGATAACGCCGGAGATCAGCAGCGGGGGCAACCAGGTGAATAGTGCCGGGGTGGAGGTGACCGCCACCGCCGCCAGGAGCTGCCCGATGTTGTGGGCCATGGCGGAAAAGACCGAGGCCACCCATATCTGCCGCTCCGTCAGGAGCTTCCGCATCAGGATCGCCACCCCCAGGGCCAGAAGCCCGCCGGAGAGGCTGTAGAGCAGGGCCGCCATATTCCCGGCAAAGGCCGCGCCCAGCACCACGCGGCACAGAAGCACCGCCAGGGCGTCCCAGGGGCCAAGGGTAAAGAGAGCCGCCAGCGTGACGATGTTGGAAAGCCCCAGCTTCACGCCGGGGACAGGCACCGGCGCGGGGATCTGCAGCTCCACGATAAATATAGTCAGGGCCACGGCGGTAAGCACCGCGTCCCGGGCGATCCGTCTCATGCTCATCAGCCCGCCTCCGCGTCCAGGGACGTGCCGCCCGTCAGCTTGATGACTACCCGGTGAGGCAGGCATACGATGGGCGCGGCGGAGTCCTCCAGCCACCCTGCCTCAACGCACACCTTGTCCGGGCAGTCGGCGGACTCCACGCGGATACGCCCCGGCTCGGCCAGCAGGACGTTGACCCCGCGCTCCGTCCTCACCTCGATCCGCTCCGGCGCGGTGAGCTTACCAAGATCCACTCGCCGGTACAGCACGCCGTCCACGTAGATCTCCGCCGTATGGCCCGCCGCCGGGCGCAGAAAGAGAAACAGCGACGCGGCCACGGAGAGCAGGAGTATCACCGCGATCACTGTGATCCATGTTCCCGTTTTAGCCACGCCGCATCACCTTGATTTCCTTATCCGTATAGGCCCCCATGGGGGTGAAGCTCCCTTCGATCCCCTCCGTGATGACGACCTGGCCGCCGTCTGTGACCAGCACCAGGTCAAAGCCCGTGTTCTCCCGCCAGAGCCTGACGGCGTCCTCCAGGCCCATCACATAGAGGGCCGTGGAGAGTCCGTCGCACAGGACGCCCTCCCGGCCGATGACGGTGACGGAGGCAAGGCCGCTGTCCGCCGGTTTCCCCGTCCGGGGGTCGATGATGTGGCAGTAGCGGACACCCTCCCGCTCAAAATACCGCTGGTAGCCGCCGGAGGTGACCACCGCCAGATCCCGCGCGGCTATGGCGCCCAACACGTCCTCCGAGAAGGGATCCCGGATCCCCACCACCCAGTCCGACCCGTCGGGTTTGCCGCCCACGGTCTGCACGTTTCCGCCCAGGTTGATAAGGCCGCTTTTGACCCCGACCTGGCGCCACAGCGCCGCGATCTGGTCGCCGGTCCAGCCCTTGGCCACCGCGCCCAGATCCAGCAGCGCCCCCGCCGGCAGGGAGACGTTCGCCTCCCCCGCCTGAACGGCGGCGTAATTTACGTTTTTCAACAGCGCCCCGATCTCATCGTCCCCCGGCACCCGGTATTCGCCTGTGGTGAAGCCCCAGGCCCGGACTAAGGGGTAGATCGTCACGTCCAGCGCCCCGCCGGAAAGGGCGCTGATGTCCAGCGCCCGCCTTAAAAGCGCCGCCGTGCCGGGATCCACTGCTCCGCCGCCGGAGCTGTTCACCCGGGCGATGTCGCTGTCCGCCGCCGTGACGGAAAGACGATCCTCCAGCGCGTGGATCAGCGAAACGGCCCCGTCCACGGCCTCCCTGTCCCCATAGGCGGTAAGCTCCATCACCGTGTCCATAGCAAAGACAGTGGCCGTCTGAGCCTGGGGGGCGCACCCGGCCAGGGCCAGCAGGAGCGCAAGACACAGTATGGCGGACGCCGCCCGCCTCACGGGGCCGCCTCCCAGGTGTCGGGGACGCGGCTCTCCGGCTCCTCCAGCCAGGGTACCTCCAGCTTCACGCCGTCGGAGGTGTAGACGATATACCTTCTGAACCCGAAAAAAAGCCCCGCCGCGATGATGGCCAGAGCGGCCAAGACGGAGAAGATAACGGCCAGCGCCGTTTTCAGGGGCTTCCGGGAGCGGTAGATGCGAACCTCGTCCCGGGCCATGTCACATCTCCCCACGCTCGATGGCCGACAGCATACCCACGCGGACGGCGTGACGGCCCCCCTCAAAATCGTGGCTCAAAAACGTGTCCACGATCTTCAGGGCCAGGCCCGCACCTACCACATTGGCCCCCAGGGCCAGCATATTGGCGTCGTTATGGCGGCGGGTCATCTCGGCGGAGTAGCAGTCCGAGCAGAGAGCGCACCGGACGCCGGGAACCTTGTTGGCGGCCATGGAGATGCCGATGCCGGTGGTGCAGATGACGATCCCTAAGTCGCACTGCCCCTCCGCTACCGCGTGGGCGGCCTTGGCGCCGAACTCCGGGTAGTGGCAGCTGTCGTGGGAGAAGGTGCCAAAGTAGAAGGTCAGGTGTCCCTGCTCCTCCAGATGCGCCTTCACCGTCTGCATCAGGTCATATCCTCCGTGGTCACAGCCAAGAGCGATTTTCATGATGGATCCTCCTCATATCGCGTTATATCTTTACAAATTCGGGCCTGTGTTCTTTGTAGAGGCACACATATTTAAAGCCGCACGCGCGGAGCAGGTCAAAGCCCTCCTGGATGCCGCTTCCCGCGTCCTCGGCCCGGTGGGAGTCGGAACCCACGGTGACGATCTCCCCGCCGTAGGCCCGGTAGAGCTTCACCACCGAGGGCTGGGGCAGGAAATCCCCCAGCGCGTCGGAGAGGGCGGCGGTGTTGAGCTCGATCCCCACCCCATGCTCCACGCAGGCCTTGAAAAGCACCCGCAGACGATCCTCAAAGAGCATCATGTCAAAGCCCTTGCCCTGGCGGGCCATGTACTTCTGCATATAGCCGATGTGGCCCAGCACGTCGCACAGGCCGGAACCGGCCATCTCGATGTATTCGTCCAGATACTGCTCCACGGCGGGGCGGAAATTATCAAAATCCTCCGGGTAGCTGAGGTAGTAAAAATCCCTGGCGTGGCGCAGATTATGCACAGAGCCGATGACAAAGTCCAGCTCGGGCCTTGCGTAGATCCGCCGCCCCTCCTGGGGGAGATAGTGGGGCGCGCCCACCTCCGCGCCCAGCCGCACGTCCAGGCGTCCCTCGTATTTTTCCCGCACGGCGGTAAAATCCGCCCACAGCGCCGCCCAGTCGTCAAAGGGCGGGAACTGGTCGGGAAATTCCGGGCTTTGGGTGCAGTTTTCCACGTGGTTGGTGACGCACAGATGGGTCATGCCCCGCTTCAAAGCCCCCCGGGCCATGGCCGCCATGGTGTCGTGGGCGTCGGGGGAGTAGGGCTTGCAGTGCATATGGTAATCGGACAGCATGGGGATCCTCCGTCTTATCTGAAATCAGGGACATACAAAATCATTATAACAGACCGCCGGGCGAATTTCAATTTTTTTCTCAAATTCTCAAAAAAAGTCCCCGGCGTCAAACAAAAAGCCGCCGGCCCACAGGGGCCGGCGGACAAAGGGATCCATTTTAGATAGGGGAGGGGAACCGGGCTTATTTTTTTCGGTTCCTTTCAAAGATAGCCGCCAGACCCGTGAGCAGCAGGTCGTCGTTGACCTCGATTTTCCGGCGGCACAGCGGACACACCGAGGAGGCGATGCCGCCGGTGGCGATCACCGTGGCCTGCCCGCCCAGCTCCGCCTCGATACGCTCGATCATGCCGTCCAGCATGGCCGCCGCGCCTAAAACAGCGCCGGACTTCATGCTGTCGATGGTGTTGGTGCCGATGACCTTCGTCGGGGCCTCCAGGGAGATGTTGGGAAGCTGGCTGGTGCCGGAGCTGAGGGCCGCCAGCCCCAGGGCCACGCCGGGGCCGATGGTGCCGCCGATGAAGGAACCGGCCCTGTTGATGACGGATATGGTGGTGGCGGTGCCCATGTCGATGATGATAAGGGGCGGCGTGTAGAGCTTCAGCGCCCCGGCGGCGGCGGCCACCAGATCGGCGCCTGTCTGGGCCGGGTCGTCGATCAGGATATTGACGCCGGTCCTGACGCCTTTGCCCAGGATCATGGGGGTCACGCCCGTGGCCAGCCGCACAGCGCCGGAGAAGGCGTTGGTCAGCGGCGGTACCACGGAGGAGATGATGGCCCCGTCCAGCTCCCGGGTGTCTATGTGGAAGAAATCAAAGAAGTGGCGTATGTCGGACGCGTACTCAAAATCGGTTTTCAGCTTGTTGGTGGTGAGCCGCACCATGCGGACGATCTCAAGGCCCCGCATACAGCCAAGGCAGATGTGGGTGTTGCCGATATCGACTGCCAGAAGCATTTTTACGCCCCCTAAAAATCAGTTCTCCAGCTTGAGGGTCTTCCGCCCGTTCTTCACCAGCGTCACGATCACGCCGGAGAGTACCACGTTGACGGCCAGCTCAATAAAGAAGTTCGCGCCGATGAACACCACGGCGATCATATAAAAGGCCCCGCCGGAAAAGCCGAGGCTCTCGCCCGCCTGGACGCAGTAATCGGCGAAGAAGAGGAGGCACCCGAGGAAAAAGACGCCGGTGTTCACCAAGGGACTGACGATTCCGGCGCTGACGGCGGCCACGTACTCGTTCTTCTTCTCCAGGAGCCTGTATACAAGCCCGGAGACAAGGCCGGCCAACGTGCCTTTGGCCAGGACGGTGATGACCGTGCCGGGAATGGAGACGGCCAGGAACGCGCCGGTGGCGGGATCCAGCAGCACCATCACGCTGAACACAAAGCCCAGGAACGCGCCCGCTCCCGCCCCGCACAGGGCCGCGCCTACGATGATGGGCGTCAGGGAGAGGGTGATGGGGAAGAAGCCGGGCTTGATGAACTGGGTGATCACCTGAAGCACCACGATGATGGCGGTCAGGACAGCCAAAAGCACCAGTTTCCTCGTCTTGACAGAGTTCTTGCTATTCATTTTTACATTACCTCCTGCTGTCGCTCCCTTCCGCCCGGATCTGTCAGGCCGGGGTCGCGGGATGCGGCGCAATATTCATGCCCCGTCCCCGGGGCCTTTATGATTATAGCGTGTTAAAAACCAGAAATCAATAGCAAAACGCAAAATCTCATGCCGGACAGCGCATATGACCGGCTTTTCCGTGTCGGGGAACCTGCCCTTCCGTGCCGGGGAACCTGCCCTTCCGCGCCTTGACACCCGCGAAAAAAGCTGTATAATAAAGGATAAGCATTTTTCAAGATCAACCGAAAGGGGCGGAAAAAATGAAAAAATGGCTTTGCGTGATCCTGACGGCGGCGCTTTTGCCCGCCGTTCTCACCGGCTGCGGAAAGAAAGGGCCGGAGCCGCTGGAGCTTGCCAAAAGCGCCGGCAACCCCATCGGGGGCTTTGACGGCGAGGGCGCTCTCACCTATGGCGGCGACCCATCCACCCTGGTGGTGGGGGACACCCTCTACCTCTACGTGGGCCACGACGTGGCCATGAACGAGGCGTACAATATCCCCGAATACCTCTGCTACTCCACCAAGGATCTGAAAACCTGGGCCTATGAGGGCGTCGTCCTCAGCATGAAGGACGTGTCCTGGGCCGCCAACGACGCCGCCTGGGCCGCCCAGTGCGCCCGCCATACCGATCCCGCCACCGGCAAGGATATGTACTATCTCTACTTCTGCTCCTGGGACAAGACGGACAGCGGGCGGCAGTCCATCGGCGTGGCCGTGTCCGAATCCCCCACAGGCCCCTTCACCGACATCGGCGCGCCCATCGTCAAGGGTTCCTTCACCAGTGACGAGACGTCCAACTTCAACGATATCGACCCCACCGTTTGGATCGAGACGGGGGAGGACGGGGCAGAGCACCGTTACCTGTGCTGGGGAAACAACAAGCTCTACATCTGCGAGCTGAATGAGGACATGATCTCCGTCAAGGACTATAACGGCGACGGCCAGATCACCTTCGGCGTGGACGTCAAGAGCTTAAAGACCCCCCTGGCCTTCACCGAGGCCCCCTGGCTCTACCGCCGCCAGGACGAAAACGGCCAGTACACCGGCCCCTATTACCTCTTTTACGCCATGGGCTGGCGGGAGCGTATGGCCTACGCCACCGCCACAAGTCTTATGGAGGGGCAATTCTATGTGGACGACGACTTTGACGAGGTGGAGGCCCTGGGCCTGCCCGGCGGCGAGCAGATCATGTTCCCCTCCGCCACCTCCAACACCAACCACATGGCCGTCTTTGACTTTTTGGGCAAGACCTGGTTCATCTACCACAACGGCTCTCTGCCGCACGGCAGCGGCTTCAGGCGCGTGGCCTGCATCGAGGAGCTGCAATTTGACCAGAACGGCCGGGTGGTGAAGCTGGAGGAGACCGCCGCAGGCCCCTTCGGAACCGTCTCCACCCTGACGGCCGGGAACGGCGAAGTCCTCCAGCACGCCCGGTTCAACAACTCCGTGGCCGACGGCGACTACCCCTACAAGAGCGTAGTCCTGGGCAGCGGCCTTAAGAACGCCCAGGAGCTGGACGGCCAGTGGGTGATCGTCCAGGGCAAGGCGGACGCGGAGGACAAGTACGCCGTGTCCATCGAGTCCCAGAACAAGGCCGGCCTCTACGTCACCGTCTCCGGGGACAGCGTGGTACTCAGCCAGGACTGGGACGGCTATCAGGCCGAGAACCAGACCTTCAAGACATATGTGGGCCTCTCCGGCCAGGGCGTCAGCTTCGAGTCCGTGGCCCAGCCGGGTATGTACCTCACCCTGTCCGGCGGCGCGCTGACCCTCTCCGACGGTTCTGACCGGGAAGCCTGCTCCTTCGAGGTCTCCACCGTCACCCCCTGAATAACCCCCAGCCTGTCGAAAAAGGCCGTTGGCCTTTTCCGACAAAGGGGAACGTGCGGAAAAAATCGGGTGAATTTTGCGAAATTCACCCGATTTTTTCCTGCCGTCACGCCGCGCGCGCCGCAAGGCGGCACACTTGCGTGACAAAAGGGATTTTTTCCGACGTACATGCCGCCGGAAAAAACGCTCGAAGTGAATTTTTTGACAAATTACAGCCGGGTCGCCCCGGTTTAATTACACACGCTCTTTCGTTGACAAAGCCGCGCGGAAGCGGTATAATGACTGTATCTGTCCTTATCTTTTCCCCGCCCGGGGGATCAACGGAAAGGCGTATGAGATGAGCGGAAGAAAAAAACAGACCATTCTGATCGTGGACGATTCCGAGATGAACCGCTCCATTCTGGCGGATATGCTGGAGGAGGAGTACGACATCATGGAGGCGGAGGACGGCGTAGAGGCCGTAGCGATCCTCTCCAAGCACGTCGCCTCCCTCTCCCTGGTGCTTCTGGACATCGTGATGCCCAGAATGGACGGCTTCGGGGTGCTGTCCGCCATGAATCAGAACGGCTGGATCGTAGACGTGCCGGTGATCATGGTGTCCGCCGAATCCGGCTCCAAGTCGGTGGAGCGGGCCTATGAGCTGGGCGTTACGGACTTCATCAACCGCCCCTTTGACGCCCTGGTGGTCCGCCGCCGGGTGGTGAATACCATTCTCCTGTACGCCAAGCAGAAGCGCCTTATCGGCATGGTGGAGGATCAGATCTACGAGACGGAGCAGCGCAGCACCCTGATGGTGGATATCCTCAGCAACATCGTGGAGTTCCGCAACGGCGAGAGCGGCGCCCACATTCTCCATGTGCGCACCCTGACGGATCTCCTGCTGAATCTGCTGACCGCCAAGACAGGCAAATACCCCCTGACCCCCCGGGAGATCGCCGTCATCACCACCGCCTCCGCCCTCCACGACGTGGGGAAGATCGCCATCGACGACGCCATTCTCAACAAGCCCGGCAGGCTCACGGACGCGGAGTTCGCCATCATGAAGACCCACACCACCGTGGGCGCGGATATGCTGCAAAAGGCCGTCCCCGGCTGGATGACCGCCGAGGAATACGAGACCATCAAGGACACCGCCGCCGCGGGGGCGGAGATGCTGGAGCGTATGCCCATCAGGCAGGGGGAGGCCCTGCTGAAAGAGGCCTACGCCATCTGCCGCTGGCACCACGAGCGTTGGGACGGCAGGGGTTACCCCGACGGGCTGAAGGGCGACCAGATCCCCATCTCCGCCCAGGTGGTGGCCCTGGCCGACGTGTACGACGCGTTGACCAGCCCCCGGGTCTACAAGCCCGCCATTCCCCACAGCCAGGCCGTTGGCATGATCCTGGACGGCCAGTGCGGCCAGTTCAACCCCCTGCTGCTGGAGTGCCTCCGGGAGAACGAGGAGGAGATACGCCGCGCCATGCAGGAGAGCGACGACACCGCCGAGAAGCTCCAACAGCGCAACGTCCGCAGTATGTCGGAGGAGGCTTTGCGGGGCGAGGGCGGCACCGTCAGCGAGCGCACCCTGCGGCTTCTGGATTACGAGCGCATGAAATACCGCTTCTACGCGGCCATGAGCGAGGAGATCCAGTTTGAATACACCGTTTCCCCCGATATGCTCACCTTCTCCTCCTACGGCTCCAAGGCCCTGGGCCTTGAGGAGATCTTCATGGATCCCCGGAAAAACGAAAAGCTCGCCCAATTCATGGGCGAGGGCGTCATGGAGGAGATCCTGGCCCGGCAGAGGCAGACGACGCCGGACGCGCCGGACACCACCATGGAGTTCGTCCTCCACCCGGAGGGGGAGGATCGGTGGTATCGGGTCATCACCCGGGCCGTGTGGTCCGACGAGCAGACGCCGGAGCTCCGGGGCTTTCTGGGGAAGGCCGTGGACATACATAATGAGAAGATGAAGCTTTCAGAGCTGGAGAAAAAGGCCGCCACCGACCCGCTGACCGGCCTTCTCAACCGGGCCAGCGCCCGGAAGGAGATCGAACAGCGCCTGGCGCGCCACCCCGACGGCAATTTCGCCCTGGCGGAGATCGACGTCGATGACTTCAAGAAGATCAACGACGAGCTGGGCCATATGTTCGGCGACCGGGTGCTTCAGGAGCTTTCCCGGCGCATGAGGCGCTCTGTCCGCAGCTCCGATATCTGCTGCCGCGCCGGGGGAGAGGAGTTCTTCCTGTTCCTGGAATATAATACGGATATCGAGCGCACCTTCCAGCGCATCTACTCAAATCTCTGCTTCACCGTGGAGGACCGCAGCGTGACCGTCTCCATGGGCGTGGCGCTGGACAGCGCCGTGGGCCGGGAGTACGAGGGGCTGTATCACGCGGCGGATCTGGCGCTCTACACAGTCAAACGCACCGGGAAGCACCATTTCCGGTTTTATGAGGATTCCATGAACGACCTGCTCACCGAATACGGCGGGCGGACAGAAACAGAAAAGGAGCGGACGATATGACACTTCAGGATTGTTACGCAAAGCTTCACGGGGACTGCGACGAGGTGTTCTCCCGCCTGAGAAGCGAAAGACTTGTCCAGAAATTCGTACTGAAATTCCTTGACGACCCCAGCTACGCCTCCTTGGAGAAGGCCATGGCCGACCGCGACCGGGAGACGGCCTTCCGGGCCTCCCACACCATCAAGGGCATGTGCCAGAACCTGAGCTTCACAAAGCTGGGGGACAGCGCCGACAAGCTCACCGAGGCCCTGCGTAACGACTGGGGCGAAAACGCCACCGCGCTTTTCGAGGCCGTTAAGGCCGACTACGCCGAGACCGCCGCCGCCATCAGGGAGTTCAAAACGTCGCTGGGCCTGTGACATAAGGGAACTATCTATATCCGGAAGAGGGAGAGATATGAAAAAATTCTCTGTATGGGACAGAAGCACCGCCGCCACGCTGATCCTTCTGATCCTCATGGTGGTGCTGCTGGTCTCCACCTATGCGCTGATCAGCTCCAACATCGAGGGGCGCTCCCTGGAGCGTATGCAGGAGGGCGTCAAGACGGTGGTGGCCGAGGTGCAGTCCAAGCTTGCCCGGGACAGCCGTATCCTCAACGCCACCGCGGACGTGATCTCCGTGGCGGACAGCTTTGACGAGGAGACGGTGCTATCCATCATCAACAACGTCTCCCCCCTGATGGAGACCATGAAGATGCGTATCCTCCTGCCCGATGACACAGTCATCATGGCCAATGGCACCGTCACGGACGCCTCCATCGTGGACGATCTGAGCTTCGCTGAGGAGTCCAAGTACGGGGAACACATCTCCAACCGGGTATACAGCCCCGTCAACAACGGCCCCGTCCTGCGCCATTTCGTCCCCATCACCCGCGACGGCGAGATCGTGGCCATTCTCTACGGCGTCACCATCTTGGAGGATCTTCCCGCCACCCTGAACATCGAGAACATCTACAACGCCTCCGCCAGCGTGTATATCATCGACACCCGCACCGGCGATTTTATCCTGGACACCTACCCCACCCACGACACCCTGGGCAACGTGAAGGATTTCAACACCGAGGATCGTAAAGTCAAAGGGGAGGGAAGCTGGCAGGACTACTGCGACGACCTGATGGCCCTGGGTTCCGGCTATGTGATCTACCGCACCGACGACACCGACGGCTGGGAATATATGTACTACGCCCCGGCGGACATCAACCAGTGGTCCATCAACGTCTCCGTCCCGGAGCGGGAGGCCTTTGCCAGCGTCTACGCCGTGCGCCGCGTCTGCCTGATGCTGGGCGTTGTTTTGGCCATCGCCTTCACCGCCTATTATTTCTACGTCCGCGCCCAGGCCAAGCGGCGCGAGAAGGCCGCGGTGGATCAGGCCGTGCTGGAGGAAAAGCTCCACAAGGCCGAGGCCGCCGAGCGGGCCAAGACCACCTTCCTTTCCAATATGTCCCACGATATCCGCACGCCCATGAACGCCATCATCGGCTTCACCACCCTGGCGGAGACGAATCTTGACAACCCCCAGCGGGTGCAGGAGTATCTCAGCAAGATCATGAGCTCCTCCAACCACCTTTTGAGCCTCATCAACGACGTGCTGGACATGAGCCGCATCGAATCCGGCAAGCTGAACATCGACGAGAAGGAGTGCGCCATCTCCGACATCTTCCGGGATATGCGCAACATCATTCAGCCCCAGATGCGCTCCAAGCAGCTCAGCTTCTTCATGGACACCCTGGACGTGGTGGACGAGAATATCTGGTGCGACAAGCTCCACTTGAACCAGGTACTGCTGAACCTGCTGTCCAACGCCATCAAATTCACCCCCTCCGGCGGCTCCGTCTCCCTCACCGTGGCCCAGAAGCCCGGCGCGCCCAAGGGCTACGGCGCCTACGAGATCCGCGTCCGGGACACCGGCATCGGCATGAGTTCGGAATTCGCCCAGCACATCTTTGAACCCTTCGAGCGGGAGCGCAACTCCACCGTCTCCGGCATCCAGGGCACGGGCCTGGGCATGGCCATCACCAAGTCCATCGTGGACGCCATGGGCGGCACCATCAAGGTGGAGAGCCAGCAGGGCAAGGGTACGGAGTTTATCCTCAACCTGTCCTTCCGCCTCCAGTCCGAGCCGCGCCCGGTGGAGACGATCCGCGAGCTGATGGGTATGCGCGCCCTGGTGGTGGACGACAACTTCATCACCTGCGATTCCATCGCCAAGATGCTTACCCAGATCGGTATGCGCTCCGAGTGGTCGCTCCACGGCAAGGAGGCCGTTCTCCGGGCCAAACAGGCCGTAGAGATGGGCGACCGCTTCTACGCCTACATCATTGACTGGGATCTGCCCGACCTGCCGGGCCTTGAGGTGGTGCGCCAGATCCGCCAGATCGTGGGGGAGGAGATCCCCATCATCATCGTCACCGCCTACGACTGGACCGATTTCCGGGAGGAGGCCGTAAAGGCCGGCGTCACCGCCTTCTGCAACAAGCCCATCTTCCTGTCCGAGCTGCGGGAAACGCTGGTGGGCGCCATCAACGAGGCCAATCTCCCCGCCCCCGCCGCCCCCCGGGCCGGTTGGGACGTGACCGACTCCCTCCGGGGCAAGCATATCCTGCTGGTGGAGGACAACGAGCTGAACAGCGAGATCGCCGTAGAGCTTCTCACCGCCAGCGGCTTCAGGGTGGACACCGCCTTCGACGGCACCGAGGCCGTGGACAAGGTCTCCGCCTCCGCGCCGGGGGAGTACGACCTTATCCTCATGGACGTCCAGATGCCCCGCATGAACGGCTACCAGGCCACCCGCGCCATCCGCGCCCTGCCGGATCCCGCCCTGGCCAATATCCCCATCGTCGCCATGACCGCCAACGCCTTCGACGAGGATAAGCAGGCCGCCATGGACGCCGGTATGAACGACCACGTGTCAAAGCCCATCAACGTGGAGCATCTTATGGGCGTCATCGAGACGATCCTGAACAAATGATTTGAACAAAAATCCCTGTTTTACCGCGTAAAACGGGGATTTTTCACGTTTTTCCGAACCCTCCCCCGGGCAGTCAAAATCGTCGGACAGATTTTCAACGTCAAAACGCCAAAAATCCAAATAGGGGCTTGACGATATTTAGGCAATGTGTTATATTGTAGGCACAGCAAAGGAGGGGAGTCCAATGTATCACGCAGTAAGCTCCGCCGAAGCTGCCATCAAGGCGGAATGAATCAAGAAGATCCCTGAAGCCCCTGCCCCAAGCGCAGACCACAGCACCGTCAGCGGAGGTTCCCGCGAAGTATTTGGCTGAGTCGGACTGAGTGAGAGAGTAAGAGTCAAGGGACGACAAAAAGGAGCATTTCAAACTTGATAACCGAAGCAGTAGCATAGCCCCGTGGTCGCGTTGGACGGTCACGGGGCTATCGCTGTGTATAGATACGTTCAAAATTTACGCGCTTAAAAAAAGATTTTAGATAAAGGAGGCGGGGGAAATGTCGGAGCTGCGCGTCCAGCGGGCGGAGCTGGCCAAACGGGCGCTGGATATGGGCCTGTCCCGGTTCCGGGACGAGGAGCTGTACGAGGCCCTGCTGGCCTTTTGCCCCGGCGGGCGCGGGCCGGAGGAGACCCGCCGCCTGGCCCGGCGTCTCACTATCCACCTGGGCGGCTTTGAAAAGCTCACCACGGTCTCCCTGGCGGAGCTGAAAAGCGTAAAGGGCATGGACGACGCCTCCGCGCTGTTTCTCAGCCTCGCCGCCCGGATCTGCCGCCGGGGCGGGGAGGAGCGGGAGCGGGCCAGACGCCTCACCGACCCCAAAACGGCGGGGCGCTTTTTCGCCGACAAGCTCCGTGGCCTGACCCGGGAGGTCACCGTAGCCGCCTGCCTCGACCGGGAGCTGCGGGTCGTGCGCTGTGACGCCGCCGCCAGCGGCGACGTCTTTGCCACCGAGGCCGACGCCTTCGACATCGCCGGCCGGCTCATTCAGGCCGATGCCGCCGCCGTGATCCTGTCCCACAACCATTTGACCGGCGACCCACAGCCCTCCCGGGAGGATCTGCTGGTGACCGAAGCCATGTCCGGCGCCTTCCGGCGGGCGAATCTGCTCCTGCTGGATCACATCATCGTCGCCGGGAACAGCTACGTCTCCCTGGCGGCCAACGGCTTCTTCACGGACGGGCGGGAACCCCTGCGGGGCCTCTACTGCCCGCCGGAGGGGGAGGAAAGGGGGAGCGATTATGGGAGAGCATGACGGCCACCGCAAGCGTTTGCGGGTCCGCTTCGCCACGGGCAAGCAGACGGACTGCGACGATCCGGCCCTGCTGGAGCTTCTGCTGTGCTACGCCCTGCCCCGGCGGGACGTCCAGCCCCTGGCCAATGAACTGCTGGTAAAGTCCGGCGGCCTGGGCGGCCTTTTGGGCCTGCCCCTGGGGGAGCTGACGGCCTTCCCCGGGGTGGGGGAGACCACGGCCTTGCTGTTGGGCCTGGTGGGGGAGGCCTCCCGCCGCTCGGAGGAACAGCGCCAGCGGGACGCGGTGCTGAACGCCCCCGAGAGGGTGAAGGAGTATATCCGCTCGCGCCTCCTGTTCGCCGGGGAGGACGCGGCCTACGCCATCGACCTGGATATGGATCTGCGCCCCCTGGGCTGTCAGATGCTGTCGGACCGGGAGAGCGACAGGGCCGAGCAGATCCTCCGCATGGCCTTGAACGAGGGCGGCCGCACCGTCATCGTGGCCGCCGGGACAAAGGAGCAGCTGCCCGCGTTGACGGACGCCCGGCTTGCGGAGGTGGAGCGGCTGCACGGGACGCTCCGGGGCCTGGGCATCACCCTCCTGGACTATGTGCTGATCCATGAGGACTTTTACGCCTCCGCCGTCCAGCTGGGGGAGCTTGCCGACGGCGAACCCGTCCGCGCCCGCTATCACGCCCCCTACGGCGGCCTCTTCCGCAATATCCGCACCTACCGCGTGGACAGCATCTTCGACTGAATTCCCGGAAATCTATCAATCAACCTTGTAGGGGCCAAACGAATTTCAATCGCGCCTCCCAAAAAGGTTGCGGCTTCGCCACGTATTCCAATTTCGGGCGGGTTTTGAACCCGCCCCTACGGTTCTTAGGGGGAATTGATGCGTTGTTTTTGCAAAATCTTTCATCAGGGCTTGTAGGGGCCGCCCTCCCGGGCGGCCCGTCCCGGTCAATATCCGGGCTGTCAATCAACGATGGACGGGTCGCCCGGGAGGGCGACCCCTACGGAATCGTTGTACGAAATTGCCCGCAAATTTGTGAATCTCTGCGTATGTCTGCGGGCCGCCTGGAGAGGCGGCCCCTACGGCGTCTAATGGAGCTGTTTCGTTAATGGCCGTACGGGCCGCCGCCCACGGCGGCCCAGCTTGGTATATCTCCCATTAAAACCCCCGGTGCGGGCTTTGCCCACACCGGGGTTATGCAATAATTGCATTAATAATACTTAAAGAATACTTGACAATAAATTATGCCTATGGTATAATGCACTCAAATCGAAGTTTCGGGCGGCTTGCCGCCTTCCAGACCCGGGCCTGCGGCCGGGGTCGGCGGGAGCTTGCGCTTTTTTACTCCCGCTCTTCGATGAGGGGCAGGTAGTGGAGGTATTTGCTCTCCAGGATACACTTGGCATCGGTGTTGTCCATGGCCTTTTTGACCTCGCCGGTGGAGTAGGCGACGCTGGCGATGGTGCCGGCTCCCGCCACGCACCCGCCGGGACAGCCCATGCCCTCCAGGAGATACCCGTTGTATTTCCCGGCCTTGGCCAAGGTGAGCATCTTCTTGCACTCGGCAAGGCCGTTGGCGTGGGCGACCTTGATCTCCCTGTCCGGGGCCAGCTTCTTGGCGGCGTTCACCACGGCGCTGGCAACGCCCCCCGCCACGGCGAAGCCCTTGCCGTCGGCGGTGGCCTCGTTCATAGGATCGCTGGGCAGCTCCGCCGGGTCGATCTCCTTGGCGTCGAACATGCCCAGCACCTCCTCGAAGGTGAGGACGAAGTCCACGTCGGAGCGGATCTCCTTGCGGCTGGCCTCCAGCTTCTTGGCGGCGCAGGGGCCGATGAAGCACACCTTGCACCCTGGGTGATCCTTCTTGATCATGCGGCCTGTCAGCACCATGGGCGTCAGGGCCATGGAGATGTTGTCCGCGATGGTGGGGAACAGCTTCTTGGCCATCATGGTCCAGGCGGGGCAGCAGGAGGTGGCCATAAAGGGCCGCTCCTCCGGCACTTCCCGCAGGAAGTCCTGGGCCTCCTGGAGCGTGCAGATGTCCGCGCCGATGGACACCTCCACCAGATCCTCAAAGCCCAGCGCCTTGAAGGCGGCGCGCATCTTGTCGTATGTAAGGTGGGCGCCGAACTGCCCGCAGAAGGCGGGGGCGATGGCGGCGTAGACAGGCGTCTCGCTGCGGATTGCCATGATGGTCTGATAGATCTGGCCCTTGTCGGCGATGGCGGCGAAGGGGCAGTTCACCAGGCACTGGCCGCAGGAGACGCACTTGGACTGGTCGATCTCCGCCCGGCCGTAGGAGTCGGTCTTGATGGCGCCCATGCCGCAGGCGGCGGCGCAGGGCCGCTCCTGCTTGATGATGGCGTGGTAGGAGCAGGCGTCGGCGCACCGGCCGCACTTGACGCACAGATGCTCGTCGATGACGCTCTTGCCGTTCACCATGGTGATGGCGTTGCGGGGACAGACCTCCAGGCAGGGGTGCTCAAAGCAGCCCTGGCAGGCGTTGGTGACAAGGACCTGCTTCTCCGGGCACTTGTTGCAGGCGAATTTGATGACGTTCACCAGGGGAGGGGTGTAGTATTTCTCGGCGATGGCGCTCTCGTCAACGCCCTCGTTCAGCTCCACCTGCTCGGCCACGTTGCGGATAGGAAGGCCCATGGCCAGCCGCAGCCGCTCACCGACGATGGCGCGCTCCAGAAAGATGCTGTCCCGGTAGGTGGCTACCTCGCCGGGAATGATCTTGTAGGGCAGCCGGACGATCTCCTTGGAGATATCGCTGCCCTCATAGGCCACCCGGGCGATCTCGGTAAAAATCTTGTGGCGGATCTTCGTCTTGTTGGACTCAAGCCCTCTCATAACGCGCCTCCTGATGTATATAATTGAATGTCCTTGTATAATTTATACAAAACACCGGGTCGAACAAGTCCTGATTTCAGTATATCACAGATACACGCCTGTTTTCAAGACCCAATTTCCCGGACCCAGGGGACTCTGCCGGGGCGGAGGGGGGCCTCATAAAACCGGGCCGTCTCGTCCCGGTGGGTGTCGTTCCACTTGTCAAAGCCCAAGGGGTCGATATGCCCGTCGTAGACGCAGTCCACAAAGGCGCTGATGCCGTAGTCCCGCCAGGGCCGGGCCAGGTAGACGCACCCATCGGGCAGGCCCTCTTGCCGGGTCATGCGGCAGTTTTTAAAGAGAAACCCCCGCTCCTGGCGCCTCTCATGGGCCGGGGCGGCCACAAAGCCGTGGCCCCGGGCGTCCACCAGGGAGCGGATCTCGCAGTCCTCAAAGAGCGTGTCCCCGCACCCGAAGATGAAGTCCACCGTCCCCTCGATGAGACACCGGCGGAACACCTGCCGGCACGCCTTGCGGGCCCGGAGCGGGTCGGGCAGGAAGCCCTCGTAGCGGTCGATAAGGTCGTCGGGCAGGGGGCCTGAAAACAGCGTGTCCTGGGTGGAGGTCAGGCGGCAGTTCTCCATGAGGAAGTTGTCGCCGTACACCGTCAGCGCCACCTCCTGGCCCTTCTCCTCCGGGCGCAGGGCGTCGTTGACCACCGCCAGATCCCGCATGGTCACGTTGTCGGCGCACACCGCCAGCGTCCAGGTGCGGAAGGTCACGTATTCCCGGCCCTGCTCGTCCAGCTTTTTGGCGTAGTCGTCCCACACCAGCACCGTCCTGTCCGGCCCCGCGCCGGTTACGGTGATCCCGGGGGCGGTGACCATCGCCTTCACCCGGTAGACCCCCGCCTCGATGAAGATCTGGCTCCCCGGCGCGGCGTGGGTGAGGATATGGCCCAGATCGTCGCCATTATGAACAATTCGCACGGCGCTCGCCTCCCTTTCTTATGTCAACATTATAATATATAACTCGTCACAAGGACATAATATTTTGTTAAAAAATCTGTTTTGTGTATAAATATGCGTGTTTTGTCCATATACATAAAATCCTCCACCATGTATAATAATAGACAAATAAAGTCCTCTTTTGTATACATATTGCACAAAAAAGTGACGGAGATTTTCTAATAAAAGCCATTGTTCTCAACCCATACGCCTGAAAAGGGGCGTTTTTGGGTTGTTTTACGCGTGTTTTGGCACGTTTGGAGGTAAAAATGGAGAGAAAGCGGACGTTGGGGGAATACAGGGCCATTGATCTTACCCTGTTCGCCATCATGACCTGCGTCTTTGAATTCCTGGTGACCCGGGCGGCTCACACGTGGTTCCCCAACGAGCTGTATACGGTGTCCACGGCGGCGATCCTCACCGCCATCGTCTATATGCGCTGGGGCGCCTGGGGCGCCGTCAACGCGGTGCTTTCCGGAATCGTCTACTGCCTGTTTTCCGAAGCCGAGGGGAAACAGTACATTATATACTGCGTGGGAAATCTCTTCTCCCTGCTCTCTTTGATCTTTCTGTTCAAGGTGGGCAAGGAGAGGGTGAGGACGGGGCAGTTCCTGAGCCTGATATTTCCCTTCCTTGTGCAGCTTCTGATGCATGGCGGCAGAGCGCTTGTGGCTCTCCTTTTCGGCGAGCCGCCGGCAGGCGTGACGGGCTTCTTCCTGCTGGACAGCCTGTCATACCTCTTTACCCTTGTGATCGCGTGGATCGTCAAAAGGCTGGATGGCGTCTACGAGGATCAAAAACATTATCTTCTTCGTCTGCAGGCGAAGGAGGAGAAAAAAGGAGGTTAAAAATGAAAGTTAGGGCAGCGGATTTTCTCGTGTATGACCAGGAAACCGGCGCGTACCGGGAAGATCCGGAACAAGTCGTCCGTGACGACGTGGAGAAGCACTACTGGCTCCATGTCGGCAGAACGATCATCAAGGACTGGCGTCTGTACCTGATGCTCGTCCCGATGCTGCTGGTGTTCCTGTTCTGGCGGTACTTCCCGATGTACGAGCTCCTGAGCTGCTTCAAGGTGGATCACAGTGTCCTGCCGGTATCGGATCAGCTTTTCTCGGGATTTTCGTATTTCAGGTCGTTGCTCTTTGCCGGAGACGGCCTTTCCACTCAGTTCTGGAGGGCGCTGAGGAACACGTTCATCATCAGCTTCTACGGACTGTGCTTCGGGTTCCCCATCCCTATCATTCTGGCACTGTTCTTCAACGAGGTCAAATCGAACGCCGCGCGAAGCGTCTATCAGGTATTGACCTATCTGCCGAAGTTCATGTCCACCGTCGTTATGACGTCCCTGGTGACCATGCTCGTCAAGCAGGGCGCGCAGACCACCAACATGGGCGTTATCAGCCAGCTGATGGTGAATCTTCACCTGATCCCCTACGAGGTGGGCCAGGGCGGCCTTCTGAACCAGCCCAGCTTCTTCCGGTCGCTGTATGAGATCAGCGGCATCTGGGAGGGCGCCGGCTACGACAGCATCGTTTTCTTCTCCGCCATCATCGCCATCTCCCCCACCAGCTACGAGGCCGCTCAGATCGACGGCGCCAACAAGTGGGCGCAGATGCGCTACGTGGTGCTTCCCAGCATCCTTTCCACCATAGTCATCATGCTCATCACCCGCATCGGCGGCCTGCTGAACATCGGCTATGAGAAGGTCATGCTTCTTTACAACACCAACACCTACGTTACAGCCGACGTGGTGTCCACCCTGGCGTACAGGTACGGCATGGAGGGTTCCGGCCAGGTAGGTCTGGCCGCCGCCGCCGAGATGATGAACAACGTCATCGGTATGCTCCTGGTCCTGGGGTCCAACTTCATCGCCCGCAAAGCGACCAACACATCGCTGTATTGATTCGGGGAGGGATAACGCAACATGAAAAGAAAGCTTGAAGTTACCGAGCTGATCTTCAAGATCATCAGCTACACGCTGCTGACCATCTTCGCGCTGGCGTGCCTCTACCCGTTCATCTACGCCCTGTCGTCCTCCATTTCCGGACGTCACGCCGTTGAGTACAGCGAGGTCGTGCTGCTACCCAAGGATCTGCAGTTCGAGGCCTTCTCCAGAATGTTCAAGAACAACGTGTTCTGGACCGCCTACTCCAACACCCTGTTCATCACCCTTTACGGTACCATCTGGGCGCTGTTCTCCTCTATCCTCGGCGCTTACGCCCTGTCGAAGAAGCGGCTCCTTTTCCGGAGATTCTTCAACTTCTTCCTGGTGTTTACCATGTGGTTCTCAGCCGGTATCGTACCGCAGTACTTAAACTACATCGCCACAAGGAAGGTCTTCCAGAGCGTAGGCATCATGGACGACAAGTGGCTGGTGGTCATCGCCATGGGCATGGCGGCCATGAACATCATCCTCCTGCGCAACGCCTTTGAGGGCGTCCCCTCGGAGATCGAGGAGGCCGCCATCGTGGACGGCGCCACGGAGATGCAGGTTTTGAGCAACGTGTATCTGCCCATGAGCAAATCCACCATCGCCACCGTGGCCCTGTTCTTCGCTATCTCCCGTTGGAACGGCTACTTCTGGGCGCGCCAGATGATGGGCAACGCCAACGAGCATCCCCTGCAGGTGTTCATACGCCTCCAGCTGGAGCGCTATACCGACCCGGATATCATGACGGGCTGGAACGAGGTCTACGCCAGCGACTCCGCTATCTACGCGCTGATCATCTGCTCCATCGTACCCGTGCTGATCATCTACCCCTTCATTCAGAAGTATTTCGCCAAGGGTACCAACGTGGGCGGCGTGAAGGAGTGATCTTAGCGCCCGCCGCTCTCCCCGGACAGGGGAGGGGAAATCTTACACCGTGTATACCGGCATCGCCGGAACTATACAAATATTTTTAGGAGGATCCTGAAAGTGAAAAAGTTCAACAAAATCCTTGCTGTTGTTCTTTGTGTGATTATGGTCATGGCCCTTCTGGCCGGCTGCGGCCCGAAGCTCCCCAACAATGACACCAGCAACAACGACACCAGCAACAACGACACCAGCAAAGACACCACCAACAACGACACCGGCAGCGACACCACCGAGGATACGTCCGCTCCCGCCGCCGAGACCGTGTACGAAAAGTACACCAAGGGCAATGTGACGCTGCGTATGGCCTTCGGTTACAACAGCACCGACGCCGCCATCTCCTTCAACAGCAACATCATTGAGACCTACGGCACCAACGGCGTTCTCACCCTTGCCGACGGCAAGGAGTACCGCCAGGGCGAGCTGAAGCCCACCTGGCAGGAGATGCAGAACCGCCTGGGCATCACCTTCGTGGACGTCTATCAGGGCAACAACTCCTCCAAGGAGTGGGCCTACTGGGAGAACCAGCTTGACCAGCTGGAGGTCATCTACGGCGGCCTTGCCACCCTGAACAACGCCGGTCTCGCCGGCAGCCTGGTGAACATCGCCGACTACCTGGATATGATGCCCAACTTCAAGGCGTATCTGGACGCCAACCCCATCGTTTACCTCTCCATCACCGCCGATCCTGACACCGGCGCCATCTACTTCAGCCCCTACTTCGACGGCGCCAACGATATCGAGCGTATGCCCCTTATGCGTACCGACTGGGTCGTGAAGCTGCTTGACGGCGAGGGTGCTTTCGCCGCCGACAAGTCCGGCACCACCGCCGCCCCCGTGTATCAGCCCTACATCACCGAGTCCTATGAGATCGACGTGGTCAAGGCCGACGGTTCCGGCGTTGAGACCATCAAGAACGATATGGAAGCCGCCGGCGGCAACATCGTTGCTCAGATGAACGCCAAGGGCGCCATGAGCGGCGTTGACGCTGTCAACATGCTCCGTGACTACATCGACAAGGCCTACAACGGCTACTATGGCACCACCCGTTCCAACCTGTTCGTGGGCCAGAACGCCGCCTGGGACGCCGACGAGCTGGTTGCCCTTCTGCGCTGCGTCGTCGCCAACGCCCAGACCCTGAACGGCACCGACAAGGTGTTCGGCATCTTCTCCCGTGAGGACAACAACATGCAGCGCAAGGTGGATATGTACCGTCTGGCCGCTGTCCTGTTCGGCGTCCGCGGCCTTGAGTCCCGCAGCGACTTCCTCTATGCCGACAAGGACGGCAAGCTCCATGACGCCCGTCAGGAGCCCGCTACCTATGAGGCTATGGACCGTATGCACGCCATGGCTGTTGAGGGCCTGATCTCCGAGTCCTTCCTGAAGAACGAGGCTGAGAAGACCCAGACCATGCTGGAGAACGACCTTGGCTTCATGCACTATGACTACAACCAGACTCAGACCATCTACAACGAGCAGGAGAACGACAACGGCCCCATCATGGGTGAGGGCGAGAAGTACATGGCCGTTATGATCCCCGTTGCCAAGTGGGACGACGGCGATCCCAGCACCCCCGATTACTTCCGCTTCACCGAGTCCTGGCGTTCCGTTAAGGACTCCGGCATCGCCATCACCAAGGCCGGCGTCGCCGACAACGAGGAAGAGCTTTACGCCGCGCTTGCCATGATCGACTACGCCTTCAGCAAGGAAGGCCAGATCCTGCAGAGCTACGGCCCCAACGCCTTCATCAAGACCAACGCCGACGGCAGCTATGTGACCTTCAACTTCAACGGCGAGCAGTGGCCTGAGATCGCCGACGCCACCCGTGAGGAGCTGTGGTCCAAGGGCAAGGGCAACTACACCAACTATGCCCGTTACTTCCTGGGCTCCACCATCACCTTCCTGAAGAGCCAGTCCTTTGAGTATCAGTGCACCACTGCCGTGGGCCGCGAGGGCGCCGGATATCTGTCCACCGCCATCGGCCTTGGCACCATCAAGCACCCCGAGCTGGAGATCACCGACAACAAGTGGTACACCAGCATCCCGTCCGCCCTGCCCATTGATGAGACCCAGAGCACCATCATCAACGGCTACACCGACCTGACCGGCAACTCCGGTAAGTTCGGCACCTCCAAGGATTCCGTCAACGAGTTCGTGGACATCATCATCAACGGCTATTCCGGCGACGTGATCACCGGTGTGAACAGCGGCGCTGATGTCGCGGCCAAGGTCGCCAGCAAGGAATTCGGCGGCAGCGGCTATCTGGACATCGTTCAGGAGGCCTGGGACAGAGCCATCTCTTCCTACAACGGTTAAGCAAAGACCCCATTGAGCGGGCGTATTCCCGCTGATTTCTAACGGATCCATCTTTCCCTTCCGGCTCTCGCCGGAAGGGAAGGGAGTTTCCACAAGAGGAGGTCGTCATGTACAAAAAGCAACTGAAACTCCAGAAGCTGGCTTGCTTCTTTGTGCTTGTAGTCGCGGTCATTCTCTTCCTCTATGCCCTGGGCGTGATGACGGATCTGTATGATTCCCTTTACAGCACCCTGAGGATCAGAGTCCTGGAGGACGATACCGCCCCGGAGGGATATACCATAAGCGCCACCGAGAGGAACGTTCCCGGCTCTATCGTCTATTTCGATATGCAGGAATTCAACAAGGTGCTGCTGAAGTACAGCATTGTGTATATCATTCTGGTGGCATTGCTGTTTGTGACCAATACAAGCACCCGCAGGAGATATTATATCTCCAACTACGTCATGATCGGGCTGGTCTCCGCTGCCAGTATCTTTATCCCGATCTACACCCATCCCTACTTTGAGTACTACAAGGCTGAGTTCAAGCAGTTGGACTTTGAGGCTTTGAAGCAGTATTCAGAGACGTACGGCACAAAATATACCGAATCGACCATGTGGTTCGACCTTCACTATCTGGTTGCCGCGCTGCTGATCCTGGCCGCCGTTGTCCTGGTGGGCATCTGCGTCTGGAAGATCGTCCTGATGCGCGACGAGCGGAAGCTCGTTGATGAGGGAAAGAAGGTGAAGGCATGAGCAAAAACGTCAAAACGGCTGAGGATCGCCTGATCGAGCGGGACCGTATGCGGTTCGTCAAGAACTCCGCCTGCGCTAACCTGTGCTATCTGGCGCTGCTGTTCAATGTCTTCTACTTCGTCCTCATGTATAGGCAGGACGTGGCAAACTATTACTACAATATCCAGATCGGCGCGTCCATCATCTACAATCTGGTCTTTATGCTGATCGTCTTCATGTCCTCCGAGTCCGTGAAGCACTACCACAAGAACTACACCTATGTGCTTCTGGCGGTGGGACTTATGCAGATCGTCAGGATCTTTGTGATGCCCACCCGGGCCCACAACGCCACCGTGGTGGTTGAGGAAGTGACCAAGATCGTCATGGACGACTGGACCTACACCAAGGCGGTGATCTATCTTGGCGTTTCCGCCGCGGCGCTGATCTACTCCGCGGTGCTGAACTTCACCAGATGCACCGCTCTCGAGGCGCACGTCAAGTCCCTCGGGGAAAAAGCGTAAGGGGGCGAGGACATGGCTGAATTGAGTTTACAGCATATCGACAAGATATACGACAATAACGTTCAGGCGGTCTTCGACTTCAACCTGG